>JAABTR010000291.1 GCA_011389755.1 Deltaproteobacteria bacterium
TCGGCTGGACGAGCTGGCCGCGCACGCGCACGTGTTTGAGCGGGCTTATGCCACGGCCCCGTGGACCATCCCGGCTATCGGGAGCATGTTCACCGGTCACCATCCGCGGGTTTTGGGTATCGCCGAGGATGCGGCTGCGATTCCACAAGACACGACGACTCTGCCCGAGATGTTCGACGCTCGCGGGTACAACACGGTGGGGATCGTGTCTCATATCTACGTCGGCGAAAAATACGGCTTTTCAAGAGGCTTCGACTATTTTGACGCGCACGAGGCCCAAGGACGCGACCACATCTCTTCGCCGGGGGTGACGAGGCGCGCCGCCGCCGCGTTGACGGAGCTGCAAAAGCGCGACGAGCCGTTCTTCTTGTTCGTTCACTATTTCGACCCCCACTACAACTATTTCGAGCATGAGGGGTTCACCCACTCCGAAGGCTACGAGGGTCCCTTTCACGCCGGCCTGAGCTACAAGCGGATGCGGGAGATGTTCGTCCAAGGCGCCGCCGACGGCGATGAGCGCCGGTACCTCAGCGATGTCTACGATTCGGAAATCTCCTTTACCGATCACCACATCGGGAGGCTGCTCGATCGCCTCGAGCATCTGGGCCTTTACGACGACACCATCATCGTGGTGGCCGGTGACCACGGAGAGGAGCTCGCCGATTATGCCGACGGGTGGATCGGGCACACCAAGAGGCTGACCAATGAGCTGATCCATGTGCCGTTTCTCATAAAGACGCCGGGCCAGCGCAGCGACAGACGGATCGAAAGACCTGTCTCCATGGTCGATGTCATGCCGACTATCGCCAGCCAGGCGGGCTTGCCTTACGCCGATGAAGACGAGATCTACGGTCGCCCCTTGGCTTTGCGCGGCCAAAGCAAGGGCCCCGAGCTGCCAATCGTCTCGGAGACACGCAGATGGGCGCGCATGCAGGCGTTGATGACGCGGGATTGGAAGCTTCTGCGCGACGAGGAGCACCGCAGCTGGGGGCTCTACCACCTTGGGACCGATCCCGGCGCGCTTCGAAACGTCTTTGAGGAGAGGCGGGATCGGGCTGCAATGCTGCGGGGCCGGCTGGGGCTGTGGCACACGATAAACGCCGGTCTCAAGGCAAAGGGGCCGAAAAATGAGGCCGTGGCGCCCCGCCTCACTCCCGAGGAGCTCCAGCAACTGCGGGAGCTTGGCTACGTCTCACAAGAAGAAGACGACTGACCGCTCTCATCAAAGTTATTATTTTTAAGATCCCCCCGAAAAAGCGGGCGCCCGCGGCTTTTGCATCAGACGATGAACAAAAATCAGCGCTTCGGGATTTTCACGCGCCGGCCGTACGTTATCCTTAATTGTGATGGTAAGAAAAACGTATCGAAAGCTCCTTGTACTCAGCGGACTTTTTTGTTTCGTCATCTCGGCATGCGGTCAACCTCGGCCCCAGCCCGCGACAGTTTCGGTGAAGAACGCGCCTGAGGCGTCGGACCCGGGAGCGTATGGGGCGCCGAAGACCGGCGCCGAGGCGGCAGGTGACTCGCGACCGCCCGAGAAGACGGCCGAACCTTCGGGACCCAAGGTGACGGCGTACGTCGACGGTGAGCGCCGCGAGGTCGACGTCTCCAAGCTCGACGAGCTGGGCATGGTCGTCGTCGATCTGTCCGACGAGTGGGTGCCGTTTATCTTCTCGGAGAAAGACGCGAGGCATCCGGAGCCCAAGCCCAACGGTTTTCGTCAGACCTACGTGGACCTCGCAAACGACTGGTCCCGCACCTCGCCCACCAAGGCGGCGGCCCGTGCCAAGCTCGGCTATCCGGTGCGCAGGCACGGCCACAAGCCCGTGGTCAACACCGATGAGTGCGAGGGCAACGAAGAGTGCGAGAACAGCAGCGGCCCCGGAGAGGCGGACAACTTCTTGGAGGTCTACGGCATCCCGCCCACCCTGTCGGTCCTCAAAAGGCGCGCCGAAGACGAGGTTCAAAGGCCCTGCGTCCAAGAGATCGATTGGGACAGGATCCGGCGCTACGACGGCTTCTCGGCCTACAAGTCGAACGGGCAGGCCAAAAAAGACGCCCGCCAGGGCCAAGCGGCGGCCCGGCGGATGCGCGCCCGGATGAAAAAGCTCGGGGTGACCGATCCCGCGGCCCTGCTTGACAAAGAGAAAAACCGCGCCCGCGTCAAGGACCTCCAAGAGGCGCTCCGCTACGAGGCGCTCGTCGAGGCCCAGAAGCTGCTCGTCTGCGAGGGGCTTTTTTCGAAGTACGCCGCAAAGCACTACACCGAGGGCGGCATCGATTGGCGGACCCAGCAGGCCCTCACGGCGTTTGAACGAAAAAACCGGATCTTCGGCTGGGGCTACTTCGGCAGGGAGACGCTGGTGCAGCTCAAGAAGACCCCTCGAGAGCGTCTCTACGACGCGTTCGTGCGGGTTGTTGAAGAGCGCGTGGTGGACGCAGCCGGCATCATCGAGGATGGATCGGTGGGCGGGCGCAAGGGGCCGCCCACCTACAAGGATGAGGACGGTCGCGTCCAAAAGGTGCGGAACCTGGTGGAGGAGTTTAGGGCCTCGCTGTTGACCCATTTGGGTGTCGAGGAGCCGGGCGACGTGGAGGAGTTCCTCGCGGGACACACCCACGCTCAGCTCGATAGGCTCCAGGCGGCGTTTCCCATGCCGAGGCTGCCTCCTTATCACGGCCCGAACATGGATCTGCGCGTCAAGATAGACCGCGGAGACATCTGGTATGACTACCCGTTTACCAAGGACGGCAAGAAGCGCGGCCAGCCCCGAAAGAGGCTCCCCAAGCTCAAGCTCTTCGTGCGCTGGAACGGGCAGGACATCCCGCTTTGTGTGCTGAACACCACGATCGGAGGTTGGCGCACCGAGCTCGCGTCGGATGGATACGAGTACTACAAGTACAAGAACTCAGACGTGGGCGCGCGGGTCTGGAAGGATATCGTCGCCGGGCCTGTGTGGCTCCCGCCGGCGACCACGCCTCACAGCGACATGGTCACCGATGTCTGGGTGGGGCGGCGCAAGGTCAAGGTGCCCAACTACAACGAGATGGGCCCCTGGTACGCCTCGGCGTACGGTCTGGTGGCGGCGTTCCACGTGCGGCCCTACGAAAAATCCAGCGGCGAAGTGCGGTTCTTCGACAACGGCATCCGCTCCCACGGTTCGGTGGACTACATGTCCATCCTGCGCCGCTTCTCCCACGGGTGCCACCGATTGTACAACCACCTGGCCATCCGCCTGTTCGGCTTCGTGCTCCAACACCGCACCTTCGAGCGGGTCGGGCAGCTGCCCGCGGCGTTCAGTCAGGTCTTGAATGTGGAAA
>JAABTR010000292.1 GCA_011389755.1 Deltaproteobacteria bacterium
CCCCGGGGCTCGGATCCCCACCGATGGCGTCGCCGGGATCCGAAAGCAACACCAGCAAGAGCACACAACAAGTTGATGTCGATATTTTGGGGATGTTCTGCGTCATCTTCGTCGCTTCTCACCGGTATTAATTGAATTTAATTGTGGCACTTCCCCGGCAAAGGGCAATCTAGACGACCTTTTCTTTGTTTTACTATTTTAGAGTAGAGGGACTGGCGAATCTCGGTTAAGCGGATCGGTGCATCGCGTTTTCAAGTGCCGTCTGCAGTTGGCTCAGCGAGTAGGGTTTTTGCACGAAGTGTGCCGATTCGCGGTTCTGGAGCCTGAGGGAGACCTGCTCATTTCCATAGCCACTCGACAAAATAACCCGAAGCTCCGGCCGCATCGATCGCAGGGCATCAAAAACCTCGATTCCGTCCATCTCCGGCATGGTCAGGTCAACAACCGCCACCGAGATTTTGTGTTTGTGCTTCTCGAAGATTGACAGCGCTTCACGTCCTCCGGACGCGGCAAGGACCTCATAGCCCAGTCTCTCGAGGAGGAGCTGCGCCATCTCCAAGACCTCGGGTTGGTCGTCCACCAAGAGCACGGTGCCTTCATGTTCCCCCGGTGCTTTTCCAACAGGAGCAGGAGTTTTTTCGGCGGGGGCGAAAGGTTGATGTCGCGCCTCGTCGAGGGCCGGGACGAGCACTTCGAAGGTCGTCCCCACGCCGAGGGTGCTCGAGACGCAGATGGCGCCCTTGTGTCCTCGAGCGATCCCCTGGGCCGCTGCGAGACCCAAGCCCCGGCCGCTCGCTTTGGTGGTGTAAAACGGCTCGAAGATTTGCCCCACCTGCTGGGCGGTCATACCGCGGGCTTGGTCCTTGACGATCAAGATCACAAAATCTCCCGGGTCTAGGGCAAGACCGCGCGCCGCGATCGCTTTCGCATCCAAACCGGTACGCCCCACGGCGACCTCCACGACTCCGCCATTTTTTTCGTAGGCTTGCGCGGCATTGGTGACCAGGTTCATGATGATCTGTTCCATTTGCGCAGCGTCGGCCATGACGGCACAAGATTCTGGGCTGCCATGCAAGATCGCGTCGATGTTTTGGGGCAAAGACACCCGGATTACCCCCAGGATCTCCTCTGCCAGTTGCCCGAGATCTATTGGCTCCAGTTTAAAGCGCCCGCTTCCGGAAAACGCGAGGAGCTGTTTTGTGAGCGCCGACAGACTTCGCGTCGCCGCTTCAATGTGATGCAACCTCTGCATCACCGCGTCTTTTTTGTCGACATCGAGTAGCGCAAGCTCCGTGTGCCCAGAGATCGCCGACAACATGTTGTTAAAATCGTGCGCGATACCGCTGGTCATCAGTCCGAGGCTCTCGAGCCGCTTCGCCCTCTCTCTCTCCCGTTCAATTCGAAGTTGCTCACGCTCCATCGTTCGGCGCTCGGTGATGTCTTTTATCCACAAAAGCGCCCGCTTGTGATTTTGGAAGCTGTAGATCCCCAGGCGGATCTCCGCCTCCATCTTTTGGCCGGCGCCGTCTTTGAGGTCCTGCTCCCAGGTTATGCTCGAGTTCGGGCCTGAAGCGGCGAAGAGATCTGACCAAGTGCGTCCCGGCGGCGTGAGCCCCAAGCCGGCATCAATCGCCGCGCGGATCTGCTCGTGGGAGAGCCCAAACCTCTTTTGTGCCTGCTGGTTGGCCTCCACGACTGCGCCCGACTCGTCGAAGACAAGGAGGCTGTCTTGTGTGTTCTCGAAGAGCGCCCGAAAGCGCTCGTTGCTCTCTTGCAACCACGATTTCCTCTGCTGGGCGAGGCAAGCCTCGGCGAGGCGCTTGACAATCGGTTGCATCGACTGCAGCAGCTCCTCGGGGAGCTTCGCGCCGATCTTGACGAGGACTAACAGCCCAAAGCCCGGCAGCGTAAGAACGTGAAAGAAATCCCTATCCCCGACACGCCGGTGGACCGGCGAGGGATCGAGCTGTCCCTGCAAAAACTCTTCGGCCGGCATCTCGCGTACAAAGTCAGCGGCCTGGAGAAGTGTGTCAGAGCTTTGGATATGCCGCGGCACCGAAACAACCAACTCAAATTTTTCGGCACCTGAGTCGGCCTTGGGCACAAACACCCCTCCGGCCGCGCAACCGAGCTTGCGCAACAGGACCCGCAATGTTCGGTTCAAGATACTCGTGACATCGATGCCTTCATCGATGCTCAGAAGAACATCGAACAAAATCTTGAAACGCAAGAGGAGATCATTCACGGCTACACCTCGAAAGCGCCGACGACGCACGTGCGATTGTAGTAGTCCAGGTAGCGATCACCGTTGTTGCCTATCTCTCCTCCAACGGTGATCGCTCCAAACAAAGGGACCTCACCGCTGTCCAGGGCCTGGAGCTCCTTCTCGAAGTCGTCCTGCAGAAATATTCGGCGCGCGCAACACGTGAAGCACAGGTTCGTTCGTAGGGGCGCAGACAGGTTCTTTTGTGCCTCCTGCCTCGCTTCAGTTGCCGCGGCCAGCATCCCCGCCCGATCGGCCCTGACGACATCCACCAATTCACCCTCTGGCATCTCCGCGGCGAACTCCAGCGAATCGTCGTCGAGAACCCGAACCGCCTCTCGGACCACGAACTCGCCGTCCAAGCGGTTCATGGCAAGGCAGAAGTTTCGGCTGACGACGCCTCCCGTGTCATCTTCGCCGGGGCGCAGGCGTTGCTGGATGAGGTGGCGATAATAGCTCGCGGCCGGGTGCCAATCGATCGATCTGACGAGGCGCCCGGAGGCGGCCGTGATCTGGTGCGGCCCTGCCACCTTCGCGTGTCCATGCCCCACGCCGATACCGCACGCGAGATCGAGGCCGACGACCACAGAGCCGCCTCGCACGAGGCCCTCGTTCGTGATGAGGCACGGCCGCTGCTGCAGCGTCAAGGACCCCGCGCCGCCGCCCAAGTAGGTGATTTCAAGTCCAAACACATCAAAGAGGGCGTCTAGGATCGCGGTGGGATTAGAAGCGAGCCCATCTGTGAGAACCAGCATGGTTGGATGGTTGCCGAGACCCGACTCCATGAGGCTCTTTGTAATATCGGCTTCATCCGAGCGGTCGCCTCCACAGGCCAGAACCCGAGGCGCGCTCGGCAGCGAGACGGCGATGGAGCCGAGCTCCAGCAGCTCCGTTTTGGCAAACACCGCGGGGAAGACAGCGCCGGCGACCGGGAGCCGTGTGCGTTTGAGCACCGGATCTATCGTGAGGGGTTCGTAGTGGTTGGCATCACACGTCAAGAGCAAAATCCCTCTCGCTCCGGGGCGAACACTCGCCTCGTAAAGGACCCTCTCCAGACCTTCGACGGTTCCCGTGCGGTCGAGACATGCTTTCATGCAGCCCTCCTAAAAAAACGGCGTGTTCGACTGCCGACGACGCAAGCCAAACGCATCATAGAACTGTGTAAGGAGAATTGCTCTCAATCGTTGAGACTATTTTCATGGTACACTTTATCTTTTTTGGCTCATGGGGCCACAAGTGATTACAAAACTTCGGCAATCTGCGGCCCAATATCGAGCCAAACCGTAAAAATGGAGGTGCCTGAACGTGTTTATCTGTCCGTCTTGCGGCGCTCGTTTGAATGAAGAGCTCCAAACGTGCCCTGTCTGCGGCGCTTCGTTCGAAGGCCTAGATCCCTACACGCAGACCGAGGGGCTCATCGACGACGCCGGCCCCGAAGTCGCCCGAGATGCCGCCGGTGAGTATTCGATTGGCCTCGGGGTCTCAGAATCGATCGGCGCAGCGTTTCGCCTGTGGACCGGCGCGCTGGGTCAGCTCGTCCTGCTCGCGCTCATCCAGATGGTGCTCCCATTGGCGTTCGGGATCGCGATGGCTGTCATCTTGCCCGCGCTCGTACAAGATAGCGGCGCGGTGATAGGGATCTTGGTCATCCTCGGCCCCGTTTTATTGGCCGGAATGATCGCGGTTTCCATTCCGGCCACTATCGGCATGTACCTCATCTTGGACGACCATGCGCGGCACGGTGGGCCCCGCCGCAGCGTCAACCAAGCCTTTGTCGAAGGGTATCAATACCTCTGGAGGTACCTAGGCGTTTCCTTGCTGCTCGGTTTGACTTTTGTCCTCATCACCGCGCCGATATGGCTGGCCGTCGCTTTGGAGGCCGGCGGGGTGGCCTTTTTGTTCGGGCTCGGCGCCGCCGTCGCGATAATCTGGCTCGCTGTCAGGTGGTCGGTTTTGTTTCCGGCGCTCGTCGCCGAGGATAGGCCGGGCATCGAGTCCATGGGACGGTCTGCCGAGCTCGTCTCCGGTTACTGGTGGCTCGTCTTCGGAGCTTTCGTGGTGTTCGGTTTGTTGGTGTTTGGGGTCGCGCTGGTCGTCTCCGCCTTGGGCCTCATCCCCATCGTCGGCCAGATCATAAGCATTGCATTTCAGCTGCTGGCAGGAACATTGGCGACCGCCTTCACCTTCGCGATTTACGCGGGGCTCGTGGGGCAAAAGGGCAGGGGACACTATGGTTGAACGTGAGGACTCTATTTTTGTTACCTCGCTCACGGCGGTGCTTCTCGCTGTGCTGCTCACCGGGTGCGAAGAAAAAAAGAGCAAAATCGAGTATATCAACGGCGATTCAGCCACAAGGGACTCGGGAAATGACCCCGAAACCGACGACGATAGCTCCACTGGGAGTTCTGACGCGGACAGCGATACAGGGAAAGTGACTGACACCGGCGCGGACACAGGCAGCGACACAAAGAGCGCGCCTGACTCCCAGACCGGTTCCGACAGCCCGGGCAACGACGCCGTGCAGGTCTTCATCCTCGCGGGCCAGTCGAACATGGCCGGCACCGGCACCGTGTCGCCCACCCAGGACCACCTCGACAAAAATGGAGGGATGGGGACGCTCGAGTACCTTTGGGACAACCGGCGCTCCGAGTTCGGTCACCTCGCAGAAGAAGCGGGCAACTGGGTCGCCCGAGAGGATGTGTGGCTCGTCGATTTGCAGGGATCGGGACCGCTCACCATCAAGGGCGACAACTTCGGTCCGGAGCTGCAGTTTGGTCACGTCACTGGAGAATATTTTGAGAACCAGGTGCTGATCATCAAGGTCGCCTGGGGCGGCAAGAGCCTCGCGGTCGACTTCAGACCGCCGAGCTCCGGGGGCGAGATCGGGCCGAGCTACACGGAGATGATGACGCGGATCGATGAGGTGCTGGGCGACATCGGCTCGTTTTGGCCGAGCTACGTGGAGCAGGGCTACGAGATCGCCGGTTTCGGCTGGCATCATGGGTGGAACGATCGGGTCAACCAGGAATTCAATGACGAGTATCAGACCAACTGCGTGAACCTCATCAACGATCTGCGGGACGAGCTCGGCGTGCCACAGATGCCTTTCGTGCTGGCCACCACCGGTATATCAGGTTGGGATGAAACTCACCCGAGGGCCCTGTCGCTCATGGAGGTGCAGCTGGCGGTTCCCAGCGACCCGCGGCTGAAGGCGGGCAACGTCTTTGCGGTCGAGACACGGGACTTCTGGCGGGACCAGAGCGAGTCGCCCGTAGACCAAGGTTACCACTGGAACCGAAACGCCGAGACCATCTTCCTCATCGGAGAGAGCCTGGCACAGGGGGTGATAGGCTCTCTGTGAGGTGAACAGGGGCGCGTCCATCATGCCCGCGGGGTGAGCGCGGCCTGGGCACCCCTACCATCCGGGCCCCCGGCCATAACCCCGGCCATAACCACGACCCCAGCCGCGGCGACCCCAGTAGCCGGGGCCGGCTCCTCCATTGCCGTAACCGCCACCCAGCCCCGGCGCCGGATCCGCGGCGAAGCGGGCCATGTAGCGATCCCGCTGCGCCGGCGTGAGTATCTGGATGAAGGCCGAGTGAGTCTTCTCACTGAGCTTTTGGAGCTGCCGATCCAACAGGTCGATCTTTTTTTCCTGGTTAAGGACGGCGTTTTCGTTGACCGTCGGCGCCCGCCAAAGAGCCTGGAGCTCGTTGATGTTCGCATTGAGCTCACTGCGCAGCGGTTCGCTGTCGATCCACCACTGTCGCCGGAGCTTATCGACCGTCGCCATCTGCTGGTCGCTGAGCCCGAGGTCTGCGATCGCCCACATATTCAGCCCGCATCCCTGTCCACCGCCTCCGTACCCGTAGCCACCGCCGTAGCCGTAGCCACGCCCCCGGCCCCTTTGAGCTTCGGAGTCGAAGGCCGCGCCGGTGATGGCCAAGCCGATGATGAGTCCCACCAACCATGTCGCTTTTCTTCTCATTTCATTGCCTCCTTGAATGAATCAATTGCTTTGACGTTGCCTCAAACAGCAGCGGAACCCGGCGTACAGCGCCTGCCAGCCGGCGTTGTAGGAGCACGTGAGACGGCTTCGGGCCGAAGCGCAGTTAAAGGCCCCGCCGCGCACCTCGTATCCCCGCGCGTCTGTTTTTGAACGGACGATCTCCCAGGCGTTTCCGCTCATGTCGAAGGTGCCGTAGCCGTTGGTGCAGCTCAAAAACTGACCCGCCGGCACCTTCTTGAAACAGGAGTAGTCATAACCACAATTGGCGCCTGTGTTGCAGGATTCTCGTGGAATCCCCTGGTCCTCGCAGTGGTCGTCGCAGAAGGTGTCGACGCAGTTGCACACCTCAGGGTCGAAATCGTCGCCGTAGACATAGGTCGTCGGGGACGAGGGGCCGGTGCAGGCCGCATACCAATCGTCGGCCGAGCACAGCTCCTTGCCCGCCGCCTGGCACGCGGCGACGAACTTCGTGTAGTGGTCGTAGGTCATCGGGTTTACCGTCCAGGGTAAAACACCCGCGCGGCTCGTAGCGATCGAGTTGTCCGTCCCTTCACTCGTCGCCGTGGCGTCCTTGCGGGACGCTTCGTAAATGTCGATGCACAGACCCGAACCGATCTTCACCATGTCGCTGGGGCAGCTGAAACCGCAGACGCCACCCTCATCGGTCTGGCCGTCGCAGTCGTTGTCGACGCCGTCGCATTTCTCGACGCCACCGTTCGTCTCGGGGCACTCGCACCCGTCGCCCGGGTCTTTATTTGTGTCGTGCCAACCGTCATCGCAGGCTCCCAGGGCGCAGGCTCCATCCACGCACAGTGGGTCGGCGTTATCAAAGCGGCACTCGATGCAGTAGTCCCCGCACGTCTCGGGATCTGTCTTGTCGAAACCCTCATCCACGTTTTCGTCCCCGGGGCCACAGATCACTCCATCGTCGTTCGTGTCTCCGGGGCAGTCGCAGTCGTTGTCCGCCCCGTCGCACACCTCCTGCGCCGGGATGCACTCCGCCGATTCGCAGCCGTCCTCGGGCAGCTTGTTGTTGTCGTGCCAGCCGTTGTCGCACGCGAAGGTGCAGGTGCGCGATTCGCAAAGAGGTCTCGCGTGGGGGCGCTCGGGGCAGATGTCGCCGCACGCGCCGCAGTTGAGCGGATCCCGTGCCAGGTCAAAGTCCTCGTCGGTCTGGCCGTCGCAGTCGTTGTCCAGCCCGTCGCACGCCTCGATCTTCCCATTGCTGAAAGTGCACTCGTACTCGCAGCCGTCTTCGTCCGAACCGTTGAGGTCGATCCACCCATCGTGGCACGGCCCCATGGAGCAGACGCCGTGGGTGCAGTCCACCTCGGCGTTGGGGTAGGAGCAGGTCTCACATTCCTCGGAGGAACGGCAGCGGTGGTCGACGCAGATGAGCTCTTTGACGCAGTCTGTGTCCTCGCGGCACTCGAGAAGACAGCCGCCGTCGCGGCAGATTTTAGGCGCGGCGCAGTCCGCGTCGCCAAAGCAGCGCTCATGGACAAAGCAGCCGTTTGCCAGGCAAATCGCCGCCGCGACCGCCATCCCTGCAGCGGTGATGATCCCGCGATTCAGGAAAACAGCGACCCTGCTGTTTTTCGCTCCTCCATTTGCCATGATCCGGCTCCCTTTCCCGAAACTTCGCTCAGCGCCGATGGGTGACACCGCTCGCCCGATCGAACTCCTCCTCGAGCACGTCGATCAGCTCTTCGATGGCGAGCTCGCCCACGAACTTTCGGCCGTTTATAAAAAACGTCGGCGTGGCGTCGACACCGTTCACGATGCCCTCCTTCTTGCTCTCGACGAGCTGCGCCCGCACATCCGGACTGGCGACGAGCTCGGAGAAGCGCGCCGGGTCCATCCCGGCTTCTTCGGCCCAATCGACCTGCTTTTTGATACAAAAGGCGTCGAACCTCTCGTAGGCGAGGAGTAGAAATTCCCAGAACTTCCCCTGGCGATGGGCGGCCACAAACCCCAGGCCGGTCTCCTTGGAGTACTCGTGGCCACGGATGGGGAAGGTCTTGAAATAGAATCGCACCTTGCCGGCCAGCGGCCCCTTTTTGACCGCCTCGTAGATCTTCGGGGTGATCTTGGCGCAGTAGGGGCATCTGGCGCAGGCGTACTCGACGAGGATTACGGGAGCGTCTGCCTTGCCGACCCCGGACGCGTCTTTTAGGTCGATCTGCGCCTTTTTACCCATGGAGACCATGCTGCGCGCCCGCCGGGACAAAGCTCGCCGAACTTGCGTCTCGCTTTGACCGCGGCTCACCCGGCCGCAGACATTCTCGGCCAACCGGTGAACCAGAGCGCACACGGGCTTTTTTTTCAGACACGCGGCGATGGTGTCGTCGCAGCAGTCGTAGGGGTGCTCGCTTTGAAGGATCTTCTTCGCCAGGGCCGCATGTTCCCCTTTGAGCCCATCGCAGGCCGGGGTCTGGGCCTGGCCGAGGGTCGGCGATAAAACGATGAGGGTGAATGCTATCAGCGCGTTACGCATGGTCTTGCCTCCTTTCGGGCCTTTTGGACAGCGCGCGCTCCAGCCCCAACGGGCGCCTGTCGAACAGCGCGACGTAGACGGCGAGGGCGAGCCAGCCCACGTCCCTGAGCACGGTCTGGTACGAGATGGGATCCTCTTCGGCCGCGGCCTGGGACGCAAAACAGCCGCAGGACATGTCCAGCCCCTTGGAGAGTGCGATGAGGATCGCGGCTATGAACATGACCATCATCCCGGCGACGTTCAGCGAAGCACCGCGGGACCGAAAGCCCAACACGAGCAAGACGCCCACCCCGATCTCGATCCACGGCAAGGTGATCGCCATGAGGTTGACCAAGGACAAAGGCAGGATGTCGTAGGTGGCGATATCCAGGGCGAAGCTGCCCGGGTGGGCGATCTTGTGCAGGCTCGCGTGGATAAAGATCCAGGCAAGATAGAGTCGCGCGGGCAGGGCGAGCCAGGAGTGGCCCGGCCAGTCGAGCAAGCGCCTCATCGCTCACCCCCGTTTTCGGACTCGGGCCGAAGTGCGGGCGCGCCGCCGCGGATGAAGAAGACGTTTTTTATCCCGTGGCCGGAGATCTCCTTGCCGAGCTGCTCTCCGGTGTCGGGCTCATCCCCGTCGCCGTAGACGACCACGCGCTGGGATTTGCTGCGGGCGATGCGGCGCGCCAAGTCCAAGAGCGTGGCTTCGGGGGTGGGGTCGAGGTAGTCGTAGGGCACGTTCATGGCGTCTTGGTACTTCCACTGCTCGTGCTGCTCGGCCGGTCGCGCGTCGACGAGGAACGTCGCCTCGCTTTTCAGCAGGGGATCATCAGAGCCTAGCCCCTCCACAAGCCCGCCCGGCTCGGGGCAGGGGACCATCGTCTCGTACTCGGCGTCGGCCACGAAAGGGATCTTCTCCGGATGAAAAAAATTGACGATGATGCCGACCCCGCCAAGCAGCAACGCCATGACCACAGCGTCTCGCGTGGCGGTGCCCAGCCCAGCGGTCAGCCACCCGGGGTGGTCGCTTTTACTCATTCGACACACGAGGAGCCTCCCCTGGCCGCTTCGTCCTGGCGCAAAAGGTCTTGAATCCGCTCGTCGTCGAGCCCCTCTTTTTTTGACGGACCGACCCCGTAGTCCAGTGGCAGAGGCGCGGGATTTTTCTTCAGCGCCGGCGTGCGGGGATCGAAGCTCTTGCGCCACTTGAGCGTGGCCATCAAGCGATTGTCGAGGTAGGAATAATCCTGGTTTTCGCTCTGGGCGTTCGATGAGCGCATCGAAAATTCGTATTCCAGCCCAAGTCGCAGACCGGACCACGACGGGCTCCAGAGCCCTCCGGTGAGTTTCATGGTCCGGTCGTGCCTTGCCGAGTCGATTCCGTGGGCCAAGATTCCCCGCTCGCCTTTTGAGTTGAGATAGGAGTCGAGCCCAAAGATGGCGCCCATCCGCAGATCTATCCCGGCGCCCAAGGCCACGTTGACCACTGCGAGCGCCGATCCCCCCACGAGGTCGTAGGACTCTCCCCGCGCGTCGTGAGCCCGGCCGGAAAGGGCGAGCAGAAACCGAGCGCGTCCCCCGAGCGTGAACCACGTGCCCAGGCCGCCGTCCAGCTCGAGCCGGGTCCGCCCCCCCTCGGCGAAGATTCGCCGGCCGCCGCCTGTAAACAAGGTGACGCGCCCGACCTCGAGCTGGACCTCGGCCCGGTGCCCTTCGTAGAACACCCGCTTCTCATCTTGGGCGAGCAGCAAAAGATCCGGCTTGTAGCCGATGAACAAAGTAGCCCGATCGCGGCCGATGATGAGCCCCGGCCGCAGCGACAGCTCCATGTAGCTGAGCTGTCTCGCGTCAGCGGCGGTGATCCCGTGCAGCTTGAGGCCACCGTCGATGGCGGGCCGCACGACCCAGGGGATCGGCGGCTCGAACCGCAAAAAGACATCGGCGCGACCGATGCCGCTCGGGGTGCCTTCGAGATCCGGGTCGACCGGGGAGCCGGCCCGGGCGTTCGAGGTGTAGCCGGCGCCCAGCTCCACGGCCCACTCGAGCGGGGCGCGTCTGCCCGGATCGTGGATTTCATCGAGGTAGGACCACAGCGCCTCGTCCGCGCCGAAGATCGCGCCCGCCTCGGCGACCTCGTCGAGGGCGCGCTTCGCGGCCTGCGTGTCGCCCTCGCTGCTCGCCATGAACCCCTCGAGGAGCTGCCAGCGGCTCTGCTCGGGAGGAGTCCGTGGGCAGCCGGGCTCGCCGAGTCGATCCCGGGCGAGATCGAAGTCGCCCTCGCTGATGTGCACCCACGCGATCCACGAGCGCAGCGCGCAGTCACCCGGCGCCGCGTCGAGGGCTGTCATCAAGGTGCGCAGAGCCCAAAAAGAGTTCCCGTCCGCCAGGTAGGCGCGGGCGAGGGCGGTGGCGAGCGCTGTGTCTCCCGGGTGGTCGCTAAGCAGGGGTTTGAGCAGCTCGATAGCTTCGCGCGGGCCTGCCTCTTCGAGGTGGCACGCGGCGGCCTCGAGTGCGCAGGGGATGTCTCCTTGGCAGGGACCGCCGCATTCGGTCGCAAGGGCTGGAGAGCCAGGGCGACCCAAGAGGGAGCACAAAAAAACAACACGCAGCGGCAGATTGAGCATGGGCTTCCTCATCGGGTCATAAGTGAGGAGCAAAACAGGTGCCATGTTGGCTGGACCCGACCGGCTGTGTCGATCTTTTGTTTAAAGACTTTGTTAAACGTATCGTTTCAGTTT
>JAABTR010000293.1 GCA_011389755.1 Deltaproteobacteria bacterium
CAAATCGTTGTCCGGCTGGACGCGTATTTCTTCTGATTTTGGATACTTGCGCGGGTCGAGTTCGTAGAGCTGACTCTCACAGCGCAAAGAGTTTTCGTTAAACCAACGCAGCTTGGTGGAGACCTGTTGGCAGTGGTCGTACAGGTTTATGGCCGCGTCCCTGTAAGGCTGCGCCTTCTCGTCCATGGCGCCCCTGTAGATGTCTACCAGCTCTTGGTCGTCTTTGATGGCCGGCGGAATCGGCGCGTCATAGAGTGATTGCATAAACTCGAGCTGCATGTCACCCGCTCTGGCAGCCGCTGCCATTTCCCACTCTGGAACTGTGATGGGGAGCTCGACGACTTTTCCAAAGAGCTTCGAGGCATCCTGCAGGACCTTGGATTTTTCCTCGATCCACGGTTTGACCTTGTGCTCCATGTAGTAGTCGAACTGTATGTTCGCCTTCTCTTTTTTCTCTTCCTTTCGGACCTCGGTTCGGCTCATCTCACCCCAACGCGCCAACAATTTGCGGTAGCGAACCATCTCTTCATAGCGCGCGAACTCTTCGGGCCCCTGCTTCTTCTTCCACCAGGCCATGACCTTCTTGGGGACTTCGCGCTCAGGCTTGAATTCTGGGAATTTAACCTTTTTGAACTCGAAGAACTTCAGCTCTGCGACCTGGTAGAGGGCCTTCGCTGCGGCCTGTAACAACACGCCCTTTTCTTTTGGGTTTGTTACGCTGTCGAGACCCTGTTTTTCAAAGAGCTTGATAGCCTTGTCGTAGTACTGCTCGGCTTTCCTGTAGTCCGGCTTTTTGTCATTCCAGAAGGCGTCGCCGAGGTAGACGTACGCCTGGGCCTGCTCATGGTAGTTTTTAACCCGCGAATACTTCTTTATGTATCGTGAGTAGTATTTTCGGACCTCGCTCCAGGCGTCTTTGTTATTGTTTTCGACCGCATCGTTCACGTAAATCATTCCTGCGCTGAACACCACGCTGGCGGTCTTATCGGGGTGGCGCCTGCCGTACTTTTCTTCGTACAAAGAGACGGTCTTGAACGCCTCGTCGTGCTCACCCAGACCGATGTAGAACATCACCGCGTTGGCCAGCGCGTCGGGGGCCTCTTCCTCGCCCGAGTAGTTCTTTGCGAACTTCTTGTAGTTCTCCGCCGCGTTGGGGAAGAAAAGCAGGGCGTGGTAGTTTGCACCGATGTAAAACGCCGCCTTTTTGGAGTGCTCGCAATCGGGGTAGAGTTCGACCATCTTTTCCCGCACGCGGATGGCCGGCATCATCAGATTTGCTGCCTCCATCATCAAGGCGGTGTTAAAGAGCACCTCGCACATGCCGGCGGCGTCATAAACACCGTTGTAGTCGCGATAGATCGTCAAGTAGACGTTTGCCGACTCTTTGAACCGCTTGCGATCCTTGAGCGACTCCGCCTTCTTTCTCAAAACCCCGACCTTGAGCGACTTGAGCTGGGTCGCGAACTCCTCGTCCTTCATCAGATCCACGCCGGGCTTTTTGCCCGCGTCGATGAAGACGTCCACCGAGTCGGCCAAGGTGTCATAGCATGCGGGTTTGGGCTCCTCGACCAAGCTACCGAGTGCGTTGAGGGAGTCGAGGTAGAGGTTCGCCGCGTAGACCGCAACTTCATCGTTTGAGTGGTTTACCGCGATATCCCTAAAGAGGACGGCCGCCTCTTGGAACATGTTCGCTTCATAATAGATACGCGCGCGCCGATACTTGATGTTGACGAGGTCTTCGCCGTCCTTGATGAAGCAGACGTAGCGCTCGTAGGAGTTCAAGATGCCCTGTTCCAGCTCGGTGAGCTCCTTGGACATCAGCGCCTCGGGCTTGGGCTCGCACTGATTTTCGCATTCAGCCTGGTTGGGGCCCTTGCATCGTTTCTTGCACTTGCGGCATTTTTTGTCGCACTCGACCTCACCGCCGGCTTTTAGCGCGTGCTTACGCTGCCTGTCTGTGTCCGCGCGCTCTTGGCTGTAGACCTTGTTGTAGCAAAGCACCGCGGCGTAGGCCGCATCGGAGGTGTAGCTGCCTTTCGGATTCATCTCCACGACATCGTCGAACGCCGGTCCGCACTTATCCCACTCCTCCATGTTCCACAAAAGCTCGGCTTTGTAGTACGCGACCCTGTAGTTCGTGGGCTTGGTGTTCTTGTCGAATCCGTCGATTTCGAGACTGTCGAGGTTCGGAAAGCTCTTGAGGATCTCGTTGTAGAGGCCGATGGTGACCTCCATCGTCTCTCGGTCTTTGGTCCCAGGGGACGACTCGCTGCCGACCGCCTCGACGTGCCAATGCGTCGCTTGGTCCCATGCGATGGTGGCGGTCTTCGCCGCGCACTCCTCGACCTTGTCCTTTGCGTGTGCGCCCTCTTCTGAGAACTTTTTGTACAAAGCGAGCTGTCTTGTCAGCTCTTCGAGCTGCTCCTGCTTTGGACGAGAGTTGATCACCGCGTTGGTGACCATGAACTGGTAGTTGCACAGCTCATCCCCATTGTTTTTCTGGTAGTTCTCGAGTTCCAGACTCTCGAGCTTGTGCAGGACGATAATCGCGTCTGCCCACTGCCCCTCGTCGTAGTAGAGGTTCGCCAGCTTCTCGAGCATTTCGTGGGCCTGGTCGCCACCCACTCGTGTAAAGAACTTCCAGGCCTGGCTGGCGTTTCCGATCTTCGAGAAGGGATCGACCATCTCCTTCCGGGCCCTCTTCGCCACCGCCTGAGCCTCCCTGTTCTCGGGGTTCTTCTCGGCGTACTTGATGACTTCGTGGAACTGATTTATCGTCTTTTGATACTCTTGCATATTAAACAGGCACCAGGCCTGATAATACATGGCGACCACGTAGTTCGGGTTATTGTCCTCACCCCAATCCACGACCTTCTCGTAGGAGCGCATGGCGCGATCCACGTCTCGGGCTTCGTGGAAGTAGTACTCACCAAAAGCCATCCAAGAGTGCGGAATGAAACGCGAACGCGGGTAATTCCGGATCAGCTCCTGGTAGAATTCCCGCGCCCTCTTGCGATAAGCCGCCTTCTTGTCCTTGTTTTGCTGCTCGGTGGCGAGCTGGTCAATCTCGTAAGCGATCGCAAAAAGAATCTCATCGTAATTCGGGTAGTCAGGAAAGGTGTTGCGAATGTCCACATATTCCTTGATGGACTTCTCGCGATACTCCCGCGCCATGTCCTCCAGCTTCTTTTGCTGGGCCTTCATGCGGGATTTTTGCTTATTTTGTCCCTTTTTCGAGGCCTGGAAGATCTTCTCGTCCATCTCGCGAGCCATGAAGTTGAGCTGGTCGTAAAGTTCCTTGTAGGCATCCGCGAGGCGCTTGATGACCTCTGCTTTTTCGGGATCGCTGTTCGGCGTCGTCTTTTTCAGCCGCTGTAGGAGCTCGATCTCCTTTTTTACGAGGTCGATCTTCTTTTTCTCGCGAACTTTGTGAAAAGATCCCTCGATTATCCTCTTGGTGTAATCTCGACCCAGGCTAGGACCGGCGGGTTTCTTTTTTCCCTTTTTCTTTGCGGCGTCCTCTGCCCGGCTGCTCGTCCCGACCTTGGCGCCGCGGGGCCCCTTGCCGAAACGATTCATTTTGATGTCGCCGGGGCACTTCTGGAGCTGCTGCTCCAAAGCAGGTGGAATGCAGACCTCTTCGCTCTCGACCGAGGACTGGTTGACGGCGTGGGCCGAACCGGACCACAAAAACAAAACGGCGACAGGCGCAAACGCCAGGCTCGTCCATATCGTTAACTTCTTTTTCATGTGTTACCTCCCGCAACGGCTCTGGATCGGCTGGCGATAGTAGCCCAACTCGTCTCGCCAGTATTCGCCCTCGAAAGGCCATAAAACGTGCTCTGCGTCGCTTTCAATAGTCGCCTGCTCCGTCTGGGGTCCGGTCAGCTGCTGCTCGGTCTTCAGTTCCATGTCGAGGGCGCCTCGCAGCGCGTTTAGAATCTCGACCTCAACGCGAGTTGTTTGGTTGAGGAGATCGTTGATCTCTTCGACCAACCGTTCATAACGAGAGCGTGCCAGATTTCCCGTGTTGTCAATGGCCACGTCCTTGGCCGTGTTGATATCCTGTTGAATTCTGGTCCCTGCGGCCGAGTTGACAAACATCGCCGGCATTTTTTTGAGTTTCTTCTCTTCTTTCTCGAGAATCGAAACGTACTCCAGGTTCCTCAGCAAGGTGCGATCGTCGAGGGCACCCCTGATGACGCTGAAGATGTCGGGCGAAAATCCCATTATTTTTTCTTCTTCGCCGTCATCCATCAAGTCTTTCGTACTGTCCTTTTTCTGGTGGACTTTACGCAAAAATTCAAAGAACGACTTATTGTCCTTGAACTTAGCAAGGGCGACCTGAAGCTCCTGCTGGATGGGCTCGTACTTGTGCCGAAACTCCGTCACTGTGTCCTGGGCGTCTTCGTACATGCACTGGCCGAAGTAAATCACCGACTTGAGCACCAGAGATTCGGGGTAAAAATATTCATCGAAATAGGGAGAATTGATGGTGTGGATGTTCCCCAGTGCGCGAGCCAACTGGTCCACCTGGAAGAACGCCCACGACTCCTCGAAAACGGCGTCGAGATAGTACTCAGAGCTCTGTGGCACCCGGTTCCATGCAGCCAAAGCGCTGTCCCAGTGCTTGGTCGAGTAGTATATCCGCGCCAGCGAGAGCCAGGCGAGATTCAAGTAGCGCTCTTCCTCGTCCGACAAAAACAGCTTGCCGTCGAATTTTTTGACGATGGACAAAAACGCTTTGGACGCCGGGGCCGCCCGCCGCTCCCGCACGTGGGTGATCCCCGTGAAGAAGACCGCTGGAACATAGAGGTCGTCATCTTTATCAATTTCTAAAAAGAAATCTCTGGCACGTGGGAACTCGCCCTGCTGGTACCAGTGCCGACCCATGAGAAAGAGAAGCTCATTATAGAGATCTTCGGTCTCTTTTTTGTTGAACTCCTGCAAAACGGAGACGGAGTCCCCGTAACGCCCCACAAGGCCGATGATCCCCGCGGGCTCCGGCAGCTCTCGAGAAAGTTGTGCCAGCCACTGAAGCGTCGTCTGAAAATACAGATGACCAGTGGACATTATGGCAATTTCTTCGAAAACTCCCAACGCGGCCTGGTAAAATCCCAGGTGGTAGAAGCACTTGCCCAAGAAGAACTGTGCTTTTTGAATGTTCGCAGGCTCGTCCCCGGTCTCACCCTGGACGATCCTTTGAAACTGCACCCCCGCCTGAGCGTACTTTTCCTGCTGGTAAAGGCGCAACGCGTTAGCGAGCGCCTCGCTCGGCGGCCCCGACGGCGGAGGCGGCGGCTCAGCTGCGTCACCGACGTCGGAGGCGGTGAACACCATGTCCTGAGCCGAACCGACTCCGGGCACGCTACAAACGAGCGCGAATACCAAACAACTGGTGACTACACTTCTTCGTGACATGGGCATTCCCCTTCGCTTCGACCTTTCGACCTTTTTTGGTCGCAAGCTTCGTGAGCACTTTCTGGATGTTCGCTCATTACAGACACTGAAATGAGCAACGATTTCGAAACGTTAGGCCATACATTGGCATTCATGTTATTGGCAATCAACCACAAAGTCAAGCTCTTTACCCATACCAAAATACGCGTACTTGCATATTTTTACAGATAGAGTCTAGAAGAAAAAATACTCGATGCAAGCCCGTCTCGCAAACATGAAATCGATCTCGCGGAATACCGTAGCACTGGACTTGACTCATCTAGTGTTTTCCCTTAACAATCTACTACAAATCTGCTAAATAAATCCGCAGGGTTTTTAGAGTCTCGCAAAGGAGCATGTCTGTCATGATCAACTGGCGCAACTTCATCGGTGTCGTAGCTCTCATCGCGATAACGGCTGCCTTCGGGTGCCGCGAAGAACCTGTCGGGGCCCCTTGTTTCCCCGAGTCAGACGATGGCAGTTTCAAAGAGCAAAAAGGCACCACAGACCTTATTGAGACGCGCTCAGTTCAGTGCGAGACACGGACCTGCGTCACGCGAACGACGAGCCGAAACGACATCGATAACAAGTATTCTTTCTGTTCTTGCAAGTGCAAAAATCTTGAGGGTCACGAGGTCGACAAAGAGGAAGATCTGTGTGAGTGCCCGCCCAACACTCGCTGCTCCGAGGTGAGCTTTCCGATCGACGACACGCCTGACAAGGTGCTCGGGCGCTACTGCATCCCCTCGTGCATTATCGAAGGGTGCGTCGACGACAGCGGCCTATTGTCGGAAAACTACCAGTGCACACCTTCTCGCGACAGCGACAAGCCTTGGAACTGGAAGTGCCGGACCGTCTCGGGGAAGTGAAGATTCCACATCACCGAGTTCCTGCGTCCTCGAACGGGGACCCACCCACCACAAAAGACATCGGCGACGCCGCCGAGGATTTTGTCGCCCGAAGGCTCATCGCGAAGGGCTACGAAATCGTCGATCGGAACGTCAACGAAAAAGTTGCGGAAATAGACATCGTCGCGCGCAAACGCAACACCCTTTGCTTCATCGAGGTGCGCAGCCGACAAGACACCAGACTGGGGCACCCTCTCGAAACGATAGACGCGCGCAAACAAAGGCAGATCCGCAAAGCCGCCGAAATCTACCTTTCACGCAACTGGCCTCGGTACCAAAAAGCGGAGATCCGTTTCGACGTGGCCGCCCTCGTCTGGTCGACCCAAGAGTTCACATATCTCCCCGACGCTTTTTGAGCGCGCAAAAGCGTCTGCGCCTCACAAAATGCATCGAAGGGGCGCCCCTTTCGGGGGGCTCAATCCATTTTGACGCTGTCTTTGTATCGGGAGATGAGCTGATCGAGCTTTTCGAGGGCCTGCGTGCGCTGCTCATGGTTCGCAGGGCCCAACTCCGCCGCGATCTCTTCGAGGATCTCCATGTCTCTGCGACGATCTTCCCGGATCCTCCGGAGCATCTCGTCGAACTCTACGAAGGTCTCCTGCAGCTCGTCCGCCTTGCGCAGCTTCGCCCACAACTGAAGATGATCTCCATCGATGGAGGAGAAGAGCTTTCGGAGCTTGTACGCGGGGCCCGCGATTTTGTGGGTCGAAAAGACGGTAAATACTCCCAAAACCACCACCAACGACAAAAGCCCACCTATCAACACGTAAAGAGTGAATCGCTCCTCCGAACGGGTCTGGTCTATAAAGGCTTGGGCGGCCCGGCTCGTGTCCCCGAGCTTCTGGGCCAGCAGCTGTTCGTTTGCGGCCGACACGGTGTCATATAAAAAGTACCCCATGACCGACACGATCACCGCCGTCGCCAAGACGACTCTGAGGACCCAAGCGAGCTGAAATTTCCTGTCCAAGAGCAGGTTTTTCATGCGGCGTTTCGCCGCGTTGTCTGCGTGGGCGTGCTCACTGACACCGCTTTGCATCACTCCTCCCTCAGTCTTTTTCCGCGCAGGCCGCGGGCGATCATGACTCTTCGAGATTCTCTAGGGCATTAAATATGGCATTCATCAGACTCTCGGAGACGACCCGAATCGCTCGAATCTGTGCCTGCTTGGTGCCCTCCTTGGAAATCGGGACCCTTCCTTCGGCGGTCGGCATCATAAGTAAACTATATCCTGGGTTCGTGAACACATTCAGGGCTATCTTGGCGACCATCTCTGAGCCGACTCGTTCGAGCCTGATGACCGCACCGGAAATGATGTAGCCGCGAAGGTTTTGCGCGGCGATCATCTTTTTTATCTTCTTGGCGTTGGTCTTTTTCTTCTGGACAACCACCCGTGAGTCTTCCCCCATTCTCTTGCTGACGATGTCTTTGAGCACCTTTTCTGCTTCCCCCATAAAAACGCCCGACGAATTCCCCATAGCGTCGACGCGGATGAGATAGAGCGCTTTGCCCCCTCTTTGGGTTTCCTCGCGATCACCGGACTCGATGGCTTTGAGCACGCGCAGGCTCGCTCGAATCTGAGAACGAACGGCTTGGCCCTTATTTTTTTTGTAAGTCTTCTTGAGCGCGGGGATCGCCGCGGGATCGCCGATCCGCGACAGCGCCGCCGCCGCGGATATCACCACCAGCTCTTGTTTGTCCGACAGGGCTTTTGACAGTGCTGGAACGGCCTCTTTTTTTCGCAGCTTTCCCAAAGTGGCCGCGGCCTGAACACGAACCTTGTAGTTATCGCTCGTCTTGAGCAGCTTGAGGAGGTAATCGGTGCGCTCGTCCGCCATCGCGCTTGAGGCGATGGCAATCACCGCGAGCAGGGTCACAAAGATCCGACGCTCACCTCTCATCATGTTCGGCGGCTCCTTTCCCCGTCTCATCCACCTAGCGTTGGACGTCGAGGGCGCTCAGTCCATACAACCCCACCGTTTTTTTTTCATAGCACGAAACACAGCCTCGAGCCCGGTGCATTTGGTTTTGCCGCTCGAAGCCGCCGTGTCCCGCGCACCCCACTTCCCAAACCCACACCCGAAAACCCGTCAGCGCAGTCGCCGAATTGATTCGCTTAACGTCCCGGGTTGACTTTTGTTTTTGCTCGGGATTCAATACGCCACGTCGTCGGATGGAAATGTTTTACCGGGTTTTTTTAAAGCCCACCATCGGAGATGCAACCATGAATCCTGGCATCATCATCGGAATCATCGCGTTAGCGATCATCATCGTCGCGATTGTTATAGTCGCGGTACGAAAAAGGGGCGCACCTTCTCGGAAGCCGGAAGAAGAACCGGCGCTTTCACCCGATAAGAGAAAAGGCGAGGTCGCAAAGCTCGAAGAGAAGAAACCAGAACCCCAGCCTCCAAAGGTTTCTCCCGAGAAAAATGTGGCCGCTGACGCTGTCGCCGCCAAAAAAGCCCTCGAACACCCCTCCGCCGAAGACGCCGCGGAGCAACCGGCGCAGCGGGAGGCCTTGACGACCGACCCCGCCCCTGGTGTGACTCTTGACGAAAGTGCCGAGGAGGAAGCCGCTGCGAGGCTCAAGGACGCCCGGCACGAACGCCGCATCAAGCGTCTCAGGCAAGGGCTCGCGCCGACACGGGGGGGCCTCATCGCCAAAATCGGCACTCTCTTCAAGGAAAAAAAAGAGATCGACCCGAGTTTACTCGAGGAGCTCGAAGACACCCTCATCACCTCCGATGTTGGCGCAGCGACAGCGTCATGGATGATCACAATTCTGAAAAATGCCCTCGAAAAAGACGAGCTCAAAAATCCAGGCGCGGTGTGGGATCTGCTCAAAGAAGAGGTGCGCGAGGCACTCTGCGTCGAATCGGCTCCCCTCGACGTCAAAACCGCCAAGCCATACACCATCATGGTGGTCGGCGTGAACGGAGTCGGGAAAACCACGACCATCGGGAAGCTCGCGACCCAGTTCTCCGACGAGGGCCTCAAGGTGGTCCTCGCCGCCGGAGACACCTTCAGAGCCGCTGCGGTTAACCAGCTTGAGATCTGGGGGCGACGCGCCGGAGCCGAGGTCGTCAAGGGCAAGGAGGGCGCGGATCCCTCTTCCGTGGTCTTCGAAGCCGTGAAGAGAGCCGAAGAGATTGGCGCCGATGTGGTCATCGCCGACACGGCGGGACGACTTCACACCAAGGCCCCTTTGATGGAAGAGCTCAAGAAGATCAACCGCGTGATGGGCAAAGCCAAGGACGGCGCCCCCCACCAGGTCCTCATGGTCCTCGACTCAACCGTCGGTCAAAACGCCATCCAGCAGGTCGCGATGTTCAAAGAGGCGCTCGAGTTGTCCGGTTTGGTCCTCACCAAGCTCGACGGCACAGCCAAAGGCGGCGTCATTATCGGGATCTGCCATGAACATAAAATTCCCGTGAGGTACATCGGTATCGGCGAAGCCAAGGATGACCTGCGCGATTTCGACATCGGCGACTTCGTCGACGCCCTGTTTATGAAGGAGGACGGACAATAATTTTGACAATCGCCGTATTCAATTTATCCTGCGAACCAGTCGGCGGCTGCATTTTTTTATCAAAAGATAAGTGTTTGCAGGTTTGCAGGTCACTCTGGGACACGGTGCTAAAAAAATAAAAATATTGCTCGCACTTACTACCCTGTGCTATAGTTTTTGACTAACGAAAGTAAACTCATTTGTCTAATTATTATAGGAAGTTACAGCCGACGCCTGACAACAACCCTATCGCGAGGGGAAACGAAAAATGGTGAGCAAACGGATCTTCCAGCGTGCTGTGTTGTTGGCTGTATTCGGACTTCTTCCATTTGCCGCGCAGGCTCAAGAGGGCGGCATAATGTCTTTTTCCGAGGAAGAAGCGGAGACAGCCGACGAAGATGAGATGACGTCAGAAGAGGAGGCCAGCGAAGAGTCTGAATCCGGAGAAAGCGCCGAGGACGTCTTGAGTGCCCTCGGCGAGGACAGTGATCTAAGCGCGAGCGCTTCCGTCTCGACAGAGGCGCAAAGTGAGCAGGAGGAGCAGGCCGGCGCCCACCCCATCTGGGCGGTGCAGCAGGTTTACTCGCTTCGAAAGGGTCGAGTCGACTTTCAGCCGTCTTTCGGCATATCGATGAACGACCCCTACGTCCAGCACCAGTCGGTCAGTCTCTCGGCCAGCTACTACATCACCGAGGTTCTGGCCATCGGAGCGAGCTTCAACTACTACGGCTTTCTCGACGCCGAAACTGACCTGAACTACAGCGTGAGCCGTGCGACCCACCAGGTCATCCCGATTAACAAGTATCTCTTGGGTGCTCAGCTGAACTTCTCCTACGTTCCGATGTACGGAAAGTTTGCGATGTTCAAAGAGTGGATCCTCCATTGGGACGTCTGGGTCATCGGCGGCGGCGGTTTCATCATGACACGGCCCGAGCCCGTCATCGATCCCGAGTACCGCTCTTTCGATTTCAAAGCGAAGTTCAGCTTCAACATCGGTCTGGGCGGTCGGCTTTTCCTGACGCGCTTCCTCGCGATCTATCTCGAGCTGCGCGACTACATCTACCCCGAGGAACTCGAGAGCTTGACGACGTACCAAAGGGTCGAAGACAGACAAGATGAATCGAGGTGGACGGAAGACAGCTACAAACTGACAAACAACTTCACGCTCCACGCGGGTGTGAGCTTGTTCATTCCGTTTACGTTTGAATACAAAATGCCGAAGTAATCGGCTCGTGAAGCCAGGTCAGCATGCGAGTCGCTTAGACCGCATGCCTAGGTTTGAAAAAGAGGAAAGGGACTTAGAGCCATGAAGCGAATCACCCTCGCTCTTGCGTTCGTCGCTGTCACGGTTTGTGGACTCATGCCGTCCAAGACGGCTCGGGCGCAGGAAATCCTTCTCGAAGGTCCGCTCGCCGGAGCTCCAGCCGTTCGGAAGCTCGTTCAGTACCGGGAATTGCGTTTCTCCGCCGGTTTGCAGTTCGCATATACTTTTCCCAACAAGTACATGCACAATATGCTCATTGGGGGTCGGCTGGAGTTCAACATCACCGACTGGCTCGCCATCGGCG
>JAABTR010000294.1 GCA_011389755.1 Deltaproteobacteria bacterium
CGGGCGAGGTTTTACCGTCGACCATCTTCCCGTCCAGTATATGTGGGGTTCCGCTGCGCCAAGACTCTCGGGAAATAACGATAGGTGCGCGCAACCAGCGAACGCTTCGCCCAAAGCCCACATCGCGTTTGAAATACAATCAGGCTGTTGTTGACCCGCCCGCCGTGGTAATTTAGGCTCGTCGCTCGGATCGAGCAGATCATGCAGCATGGACGGGCGTCACAGGAGGTCTTGGAGCGAATGAATTGGGAAGTGATCATACCGCGCACTGATGACTCGCAGATATCCTCTTCGATCACGGTCGAAGCGGAGAATTGGTTTACAGCTCTGCGCGCCGGTCTCGACAAACACGGAATGGACAAAGAGCTCATCTCTAACATCAACTGCGTTGTCAGACAGGACAAGAGCGTCGAAGTCACCGACTTTGTCACCAACCGGGTCTTCACCTTGCGGCCCCTCGACGAAGAGACCCCGGCCGCGGAGGCCGCAGAGCCCACCCAAAGCTCGAAAGACAAAAAAAGAGACTCGAAGGTGGCCTTTGCCAAGCCGATCCCCGCTGCGACTCAACCGGCACAAAAGGCCGTGCAAGAGCCCGAGAAAAAAAAGGCGCCCAAGCAAGCCAAAAAGCGAAGCGTCGAGCTGCCCAAAGGGCTCCCGGCGCACAACCTTTTTTACTCGCGCGACGAAGCCCCCGAGGACGGAGGGGGAATTTATTATCGAGAGCGGCTCTTGGCTGTGACTGAAGCGACGACACGAGATGAGTCCGCCGTGCTCGCGCGGGCGTACTTCGAACAACTAAAGGCCATGGGAGCCGACCCGGACACAAAGCTCTTCATCAGCGTCCAGGTCTTCGATCATTCCTTCTCCACAGAGGCCGAGCGCCCCGCGGTCGCCGCGCTCACGTGGCGACAGTGGAGCCCCAAGAAGCCCCGCATCCTCTTTCCTTTGTCAGGCGACGAAGGAGTCACCTTCTCCAAGATGCCCCCTGTGCCCGAGCCCCAAAAACAGCCCGCTGCTCAGCCCGAGAGCGCCGTCGCAAAAAAAGCGCCCGTCAAACAAAAAGCCGGCAAACCAGCCGCTTTGACGTCGGGGCCCATGGAGGCCCCCGCGGCAGCCACCGCGCCACAGGCGGAAAAACCGACTCCCGCAAAGGAGATGGAGACGTCGGGCATCGACGATCAGATGTTTGAAGCCTTTGAGCGCATGCAGGGGCTCTATGCCCATCGGGATCACGACAGCGCTGCTCAGTTCGTGCTCGATCTCGCGCAGGAGATGATCGCCTGCGAGGCCGGCAGCTGCCTGCTGGTGACCCCCGGCTCTCCCCAGCTCTACGTCGCCGCCGCCCGAGGGCCCTTCGAAGGCGATATTCTCAAGAAAACGATCCCGCTCAAACGGGGGATCATCGGCTTCGCGACGCGCTCCAGCGCCGTGGTCACCGTACGCGATCCCGAGTCCGATCCCCGCTTCGATCCGGAGCTGGATTTCCGCAAGGGCTTTCGTATCCTCAACCTCATCTGCGCGCCGATCCAGCACGAGGGCCGCACTCACGGCGTCATCGAGCTCATAGACAGCCCCCGCGAAGAAGGTTTCGACCAGCACGACGCCAACATCTTGTCCTACCTGGGCGGATCGTTCGGCGAGTACATCGAAAACGTCTTGCCCTCCCGGGAGGACGTCGAGGAGCACGACGAGGCCGCTTCAAGCGCTCGCGCCACTTCTTCTCGGCCAAAGGCGACCGCCAAAGGCAGCTCCCAGAGAAAAAAACGCGCGTAACCTTTTTTTGTCTAACAGGGTGAGGTGCGTGACAAGGCGGCAGAGCCTCTGCTCTGCTTGACCTTTGGGATCAGTATTCGACGAGGCTGCAGATATCCAAGCCCGCCAAGCGCGCCCGCCCGGCCAGAAAGCTCAGCTCCACCACAAACCCTGCGCCAGCCACCGCGGCTCCGGTGGAGCGGATGAGTCGGGCGGTCGCCTCCGCGGTCCCCCCGGTCGCCAAGAGATCGTCGATGATCAAGACCCTATCCCCTGGGCCCACGGCGTCTTTGTGCATCTCCAGCCTGTCCGTGCCGTACTCGAGGCAGTACTCGATGGCCACGGTCTCGGCCGGCAGCTTGCCGGGCTTGCGCACGGGTACGAACCCGACGCCCAGCTTTTGAGCCACCGGCACGCCGAAGATGAACCCACGAGACTCCATGCCCGCCACGACCGTCACCTGCGCGCTTTCGAATCGCCCCGCGAGCAGGTCGACGCAAAGCCCCACCGCTTTGGGATCTTTGAGCAGGGGCGTGATATCCTTGAAGACGATCCCCGGCTTGGGAAAATCGGGGACATCCCGGATGAGCGACGCGATGACGTGTTTCTTTTCGTCCATGATCATTCCTTTTCAGCTCCTTGGGGGCAAAAGCGGCAAGGGGTCGCGGGGGTTTTGCGCGGTTCGAACCTCGAAGTGCAGGTGATCCCGGGTCGCCGCGCCGGTGGACCCCACCGTGGCGATGACCTGGCCCCTTGCGACCTCTTGCCCTTGTGAGACCTTATTGTGTGCGTTGTGCGCGTAGACGGTGATGAGACCGCTGTCGTGGCGAAGGATGACCAGGTTGCCATACCCCTTAATTTCGTCACCGCTGTAGATCACGACCCCGGAGTCCGCCGCGACTATCGGAGCTCCGCTGGGGGCGGCGATATCCAAGCCATCGTGGTGCGACCCCTGCCTCGGACCGAAGGCCGCGATCAGCTGCCCAGAGACCGGCCACTCCAGACAGCTTTGTGTTTTTTCCTCGCAGGTGCCTTGAGGCAATGCCTTTTCTGTGGAATCCGGGCGCCTCGCCGCGTCGTTTCTCGTGGCCGTTTTTTTCAAAACCGATGTGCGGTTCGATGCCCGCGAGCGCGCCCCTGGAGGTCGCCCGTCCCGAGTGGGGACGAAGATCTCGTCGCGCTGGGCGAGGCGCCCTTCGGAGACATCGTTGAGCTCTGCGATGACTTCGGGTTTGACGCCGTACGCGCGAGATATTTTTTCGAGACTCTGCTCGGGCTCCACCTTGTGCCAGCGTCCGACCAGAGGCTGGGGAGGGACTCTCGGGGTCCCGCAGCCCACAGCCACAAGCCCTGCGATGAGCGCTCCGTTCAAGACCCGCGTCACCTTGTCCCTCGTCTTCATGCTTTCGATTGTAGTCGCCTGCGCACGGGGAGGCTAAGAATCGACCTTCTCGCGTTTGCGGCCCGCGGCGATCATCCCGCCGGAGACGATGAGCCCGGCGAAAAAGGCCCCGCCGCCGAGCATCCCTTCGGCCGGGTCTCGAGGGAGCCTGTTGGGCGCGGTGGCGATCTTAATCTCTTCTTTGACCTCGCCGCTTCGGCCCTCCACCACGGCGCCTTCCTCAATCTGCTTGTACGGCCACAACACCCAGAGGCTGCCCAGAAGCAGACCTATCAAAAAGGCCATTGTCGCCCCTCTCCAGCGCTCCAGCAGAAAGTGCAAGAGCCTCGCGAAGGCGACAACCCCCACGCCCATGCCCAGACCGAGGGCGCCGAGCCACAAGACGGCGCTCCAGTCCACGGCCCCATCGGCGAGGCCCCGCTGAAGGCCGGTCAGCTTATCGATGACGTTTTGGTACTGCCCCATCACCAACATGACGTACGAACCGGAAAGCCCCGGCAGGATCATCGCGCTGATGGCGATGGCCCCGGTCAGCGCCGCGTACAGTGGACTCTCGGACGCCGCCGAAGAGTCCGGCATCACCGAGGAGATCCCGACCGTCAATACGATACCCGGTAGGATCCAGAGCAAACCCACCCCTTTGTGCCCCATCATGGCCCAGGGAATTGCGATGGACGGTAAGATGAGACCGACGAAAAAAGCCAGCGTCGGCGTGTAGTGGGATTTTAGCAAGAAGTCGATGAGGAAAGCGGTCGATAGGATCGCCGCCACGGCGCCGACTCCCAAAAGGACCAAGAAACCAGCGTCGATGCGGCGCAGCTCGGCGACGAATTTTTGCCGAGCCTCCGCTTTGAACCGATTCTTGAACAGGCCGAAGGTCACCTTGACCGTGCCCACACCAAGCGCGTTGAGGGCGCCTACGAGGCGGTCAAAAATTCCCAATATCAGGGCAAACGTTCCGCCGGAGACCCCGGGGATGATGTTGGCGATACCTACGAGCCCGCCTTTAAACAGCGTCTGAGCCACGCCGTCTTGCCGAGTCGCCTTCGGCGCTGTCGACGCTTCCATCGTCTAAACCTCGCAGATCGATTTTGGATCCCACCAGCTGCGAACCTCCTCGCTGAGGCGCTGGTCGGTCTGGTCCAAAGCCAAGAACGTCACCGATGCCATCCCTCTCGAGATGACCCACGCGTCGCTGTCTTCTAAGAGCTCGTCCTCCACCGGCGGCCCCCCGAGCCAGAAATACTCGTCGCCGCTCAAAGGCGCCGTGCGCCGCTCGACGATCCGCGGGTAGACCCGCCTGCCGAGCTTGCCCATACGCACTTGTGTAAAGCGGCCGCTTGGAAAGTTTACGTTGATCACGGCGGGCGAAGAGTCTTTTCCCCTTTGGACCACGGCCTGGGTGATCCGCGCGGCGACCCGGGCGGCGTGGTCGAAGTCACTGCCGTCACAGAGGCTGAAACCGATCCCGGTCACCCCGCGCACCGCGGCTTCCCGGGCTCCGGCAACAGTCCCCGAGTAGATCACGTCGCTGCCCAGGTTCGCCCCGTGGTTGATCCCCGAGACGACGATGTCCGGAGCCTCGTCCATGAGGCCGAACATACCGAGGTAGACGCAATCTGCGGGCAGCCCGTCTACGGCAAACCTGCGCTCGCCGCGCCTCTTGGCAAAAAGCGGCCTAAAGAGGGTCATCCCGTGGCCGCACGTGGAGCGCCCCCGGTCGGGCGCGACGGTCCAAAGCTCGACGCCAGGCAGCGCCTCGAGAGCTCGCTCGAGCGCTGCGAGCCCGTGGGCGTCGATGCCGTCGTCATTCGTCAGGAGAATTCTTATGGGTTCGGAGGACATACTGCTCTACCCAAAAAAAAAGCCACGAGGCGCCTACAAAAAAGCCCGACGCTCGTTTTTGAGCATCGGGCCCGTCCTTGTCGGGGCGAGAGGATTTGAACCTCCGACCTCTTGACCCCCAGTCAAGCGCGCTAACCAGGCTGCGCCACGCCCCGATGAGGTGGCTGTATTTACCAGAGCCGAACCGACGGCGCAAGGCCTTTATTTCGGTTTTTGCCTCATTTCGTCGGGTCCGGCAGCGAGCCACCGTGGCGAGGGGGGTTAATGCCTGTCACGCCTTGTCGAGTTCGGTGAGGAAGTCGGTGAGCCGGCGGCGCAAATCGAGCAGATCTTTTTGCTGGGTCCTGCGCAGATCGGCCTTCTGCCTCCTGAGCCCCTCCTCGATCTCTCCTTGAGCCTCCTCGCGCACCTTCGAGACGATCTCGCGGGGATCCAAAGCGGGCATCGCGCTGTCGACGCCTTGGTCCTTGATGAATTTTTTGGCGCCCTCTATGGTGAACTTCTTCTCGTAGAGGAGGTTCTTGATGGCCAAGACCGCCTCCACATCCTTGCGCCTGTAGAGCCGCTGATTGGATTTGGATTTCTGAGGCCGGATCGAGGGGAACTCCGACTCCCAGTAGCGCAGGACATGCTGTTTGACGCCGGCCAGCTTTGCAACTTCGCCGATTTTGAAATACAGCTTGTCAGGAAGTTCGAACCGACTAGGCACGCGCAAAGCTCCGTTTTTTTTACCTGCGCCCCCTTCTCGAGCGAAGCGCTTCGTTTTCGGTATATACGATGGCAAAGGCCCGTTCAAGGCACGCGCCGGCCGCTTTTGTCAGCGCTGCTTTGCGTCAAACCGCCGAATCACCTCGTCGACGGCACGGCGGTGCACATCATCGACCTCTTTATCGGTGAGGGTGCGGTCCGGTGCTCGGTACTCTATTGAGAAGGCCAGCGACTTCTTGCCCGCGGGGATCCCCTTGCCCGTATAGACGTCGAACAGCTCCACCTTCTGCCCCAGATCGGTGCAGGCTTGGGCCAGCGCCTCCCCCACCGGTCCGGCGTCTGTTTTTTCGTCCAACAAAAGCGCCACGTCGCGCGTCATGGGAGGAAACTCCGGCAGAGCCGCAGCCTCGGGTTTGCGTTTCACTTTCCAAAGCTCGTCGACGGACAGCTCCATCAAGCACACGCCTCTGGAGAGCTTCAACTTGGCCGCGACCTCGGGGTGCAGCTCACCGATGTTGCCGAGATTTACGTCCTTCACGAAAACGGCGACGCTTCTTTTGGGGTGAAGATAGGGCACCTTGTCGCCTGGCAAAAGCCGCAGCTTGGCAGATGTTGTCTGACGAACGAACGCCTCGGCGATCCCCTTGATGTCGTAAAAATCGTAGCTCCTCGGCGCGTCGCCCAGCCACCCCGGAACCGGTCCGCTCACGAGCGCCGCCACCTTGAGCTCCTCATGGGGCAGCTCCCGGCCCGACTCGTGAAAGGTGCGCCCCACTTCAAACTGAGCGATCCCCGGAAGGAACCGAGATTGGGCCCGCTTGAGGCTCTCCACGAGGCCGGGGACCAAGGTGGTGCGCATCGCTTTGCGTTCAGAGCTCAGCGGATTCGCAATGTGAACCACGTCGCGGTTGCAGCCGAGCACCTCGAGCACGCTGTCCGAAACGAAAGAGTAGCTCACGGCCTCCTGGAGCCCCAAGGAGCACATGATCTCTTTGACCCGCCTCGCCGCATCGAACTCGGCCCGCTGCGGAGGCAGGCAGCGCACCCGCGGCAGAGTCGACGGCACATCCTCGAACCCCCGGATCCGCGCGACCTCCTCCACGAGGTCCACCTCCCGGGTGATGTCGGGCCTGGAAAGCGGCACAGTGACCTCGAACGATTCGCCCCGCTTTTTGACGCCGCACCCCAGTCCGCTCAAAATGCGCTCGATCTCTTTGGGAGCCGCCGCGAACCCCATGAGCTGGCGAAAACGCTCGGGACGAAAGGAGACCTTGTGGGGCTCTATGGCCTTTGGATGATTGTCTATGAACCCCGGCGCCTGTTTACCTCCAGCCAGCTCTGTCATCAACGCGGTCGTGGCCGCCAAGACATCGGGCCCCATTGAAGGATCGATCCCGCGTTCGAAGCGATAGGAGCTCTCGCTCGAGAGCTTGAGGCTCTTTGACGTGCGCCTGACCGAGCTGGGATCGAAGTAGGCGCACTCGATGAGCACCCGCTCCGTCTTCGCGGTGACGCCACAGTGCTCGCCTCCCATCACGCCGGCGACGGCCACCGGCCGCGCTGCGTCGCAGATGAGCAGATCTTCCTCACTGAGCTCGCGCTCCACTTCATCCAGCGTAACGATGGTCTCGCCGGCCTTTGCGCGCCGCACGATGATCTTCGATTCGGCCAGCTCGTCCAGATCGAAAGCGTGGAGCGGCTGCCCCCACTCGAGCATGACGAGGTTGGTCGCATCGACGATGTTATTGATGGGGCGAATGCCCAGGTTGTGCAGGCGATACCGCACCGCAAACGGGCTGGGCCCCACCTTGATCCCGGTCAAGACCGCCGCGCCGTAGCGAGGACAGCGCTCGGGATCCAAGATCTCCACCCGGGCCACCGCATCCACCGGCGAGCCGCCCTCATCGGCGGGAATGCGGGGGGCCGGCCGAAAGGTCTCTTGACACAAAAGCGCCGCGTCCCGAGCGATCCCCCGGTGACTCAGGGCGTCCGGCCGGTTGGGCGTAATGCCGATATTGAGTATCCAGTCTCCGAGGCCCAGGGCATCTGTTACAGCGGTGCCGGGGGGCGCGGAGATCTCGTCTTCCAGGACCAAGACCCCCTCGTGACCGGGGCCGATATTCAGCTCGAGCTCGGAACAGATCATCCCCGAAGACTCGACGCCGCCGAGCTTGCGCTTCGCGATCTCCATCTCGCCGAGCCTGGCGCCGGGCAGAGCCAGAACCACCCGCCCTCCCGGACCGGGGCAGTTCGGCGCGCCGCACACGACCTGTACCACCCCTTTGCCGCTGTCCACCTTGACGACGCTCAAATTGTCGCGGCTCGGATGGCTGGTTTTTTCCCTAACCTCTCCGACGACGACCTTCTCCAGAAGCGCACCGACCTGTTCTATCCCCTCGACCTCGAGACCTGCGAAAGTGAGCATCTTCGCAAGCTCGTGGGCAGAGACATTGATCCCTGCGATTTCGCACAGCCATTTGTAACTGACAAGCACTTGCTCACCTCCTGAACGAGCTCAAAAACCGCGGATCGTTCTCGTAAAAGAGCTTGATGCTCGATATGCCTTCGTAACGCAGCATCGCGATGCGGTCGACACCGATGCCGAACGCGAAGCCGGTATAACGCTCCGAGTCGACGCCCACCTCCTGCAACACGTTGGGATCGACCATCCCTGAACCGAGCACCTCGAGCCATCCGGTCTGCGAACACAGACGACACCCCTCGCCCTTGCACGCGATGCACTGGATGTCCACCTCGGCAGACGGCTCGGTAAATGGGAAGAAGCTCGGACGAAAGCGCAGCTTGACGTCCTTGCCGAAGACTTCGTGAATAAACGCTTCGAGGACACCCTTGAGATCTGCGAAGGAGACGCCTTCGTCGACCAAGAGCCCCTCTATCTGGAAAAACATCGGGCTGTGGGTGGGATCGTCGTCCCTGCGATAGACCGCGCCCGGAGCCACTATTTGAATGGGCAACGGCCGCCGGAGCATGGTGCGGATCTGCACCGGTGACGTATGGGTCCGCAGCAGCGTCTCGCCCTCTTTAATGAAGAGGGTATCCTGCATGTCGCGAGCCGGATGGTCTTGTGGAAAATTGAGCGCCGCAAAATTGTAGTAGTCAGTCTCGATCTCGGGCCCTGTGGCCACATCGAAGCCCATGGAGACGAACACGTCCACGATATCGTACATCACGATGCTCAGCGGGTGCATCGCCCCGACGCCCACCGGGGGCCGGCCCGGCAGGGTCAAGTCCACGTGCCTGTCGAGGTACTCCCTGCCACGCCTTTGGTTGATTTCGCCCAGGGCCTTGTCGGTGGCCTTCGAGATCCGCTCCTTGGTCTGATTGAGCGCGCGCCCGACATCCTTGCGCGCCTTGGGCTCGATGTCTTTCATCAGCTTCTGAAGAGCCGTCACCTCGCCCTTGTTGCCCAAGTAGGCCGCTTGCCCGGCCCTTATCGCCTGTTCATCCGAGGCCTGTCCCAATTCAGCCTCATAGCGTTCGGCGAGTTGCCCCAATTTTTCGATGATCTGTCGTGGTTCCATTTTCAACTACGCTCTTCCTTTTGGCAGCCGGACCCTCTCATGGCAAGGGAGGCCTCAACGTGGATGCATAGGTCTTTTTCTTATCCGAACGACCGGGTTTTTTCCGTCGCGAGGGCGCCTGAGACGCACACTCGCACCGAGCGATGACCCATCATCGCTACCGACCTTAATCTGTATTTGGAACGGGATCAAAGAATGAATCGGCAGGTGCCTTGGAATCACTTTTGCTGCGCTGCCACCTCGGCAACGGTCGCAAAGGCTGCCGGATCGGAGACGGCAATGTCCGCCAGGACCTTGCGATCCAGCTCGACTCCGGCTTTACGCAGCCCACCCATCATGCGGGAGTAGCTGGTACCCTGTTGTCGCGCCGCGGCGCCAATTCTGGTGATCCACAAGCGTCGCATATCGCGCTTGCGGAGCCGGCGCCCCTTGTAGGCATCGGCCCAGGCGTGCATGACCGCCACGTGTGCAACCTTGAACAAACGACTGCGCGAACCGAAAAAGCCCTTGGCTTGTTTGAGGAATCGGTTCCTGCGCCTTCTCGCTTTGAAGCCTCTTTTGACGCGAGACATAGCTACTCTCCTTCAAAACCCTGAAAGTCGGCGTTTGAGACAACCCGCTGAAAAAGACGGGAAGATCACAGATACGGCAAAAGCTTGCGAACCTGCTTCTCTAAACTCGACGGAACGATGTCGTTCTTCCGCAGCCTGCGTTTACGCTTGGTGCTCTTCTTGGTCAAGATATGGCTGTGAAAAGGTTTGTCACAACGAATCTTGCCCTTTGCCGTCTTGCGAAATCTCTTGGCCGCTGCCCTGTTTGTCTTCATCTTCGGCATTGCTGGACACCCCGTACAAGGCCTAGGTGTTAATGTCAATTTCAACTACGCCCTCTTCGCTACCGCGAAAGAAGGCGTCACTATGTACACTCGTTAGATTTGAGATGCAAGCAAAAAACCAAAAAGCTCGCCTTCTATTTCAAATCAGGTGTCTGACTCCTCGTGCTCGTCCTTTTCCCCGGCGCTCGGCCCCTGCACAACGGGCTTGATCGGCGCCAGGATCATCGTCATGGTGCGCCCCTCCATCCTGTAGGGTTGCTCGACGACTCCCATGTCCCTAACTTTTTCGACCACCTTGTCGAGGAGCTTGGCCGCCACCTCTGGATGAGCCATCTCGCGTCCGCGGAATCGAATCGTGACCTTGGCCTTATTTCCCTCCTCCAGGAAACGCCGGATGTGCTTGACCTTGAAGTCAAAATCGTGGTCATCCGTCTTGGGCCGCATCTTGACTTCCTTGACCTCGATCACCTTTTGGCGTTTCTTGGCCACAGCAGCCTGTTTTTTTTGCTCGTACTTGAACTTGCCGAAATCCATAATCCGACACACCGGCGGATTGGCCTTCGGATTGATTTCGACGAGATCCAAACCGACCTCGGAGGCGAGGGTGAGCGCCTGCCGAATCGGGTAGATGCCGAGCTGTTTCCCCTCCGGATTGATCACGCGCACCTCGGGGCGACGGATCATGTGATTGATCCGGATCTGGGGGCCACGTTGGTTCTTTCCCCGGAAACTACTAATACTCCACCTCCTTCGCTGAGGGTTCCGCCGAGCGAACCCTGTGTAATTGTCCGAGAAGGGTCAAACCGACGGCTCCCTGGCTTCTTCTTCGAGCCAGGATATGAGCTCATCCATCGGAATGAAGCCCTTCTCCCCGTCTTTTCTCGTGCGCAGCGCTACGCCTTTGTCGTCGACTTCTCGGTCGCCGATCACGGCCATCGCCGGTATTCGCATGAGACGAGCTTCTCGAATTTTAGCGCCGAGCTTGTCGTTACTCAAGTAGGTTACGGCGCGAATGCCCTTCTTCCTCAAAGTCTCTTCGACCTGCTTGGCCCACTCGTTGTGTTTCTCGGAGACCGTCAAAATTGCGATCTGCTCTGGTGCGAGCCACATGGGGAACGCCCCGGCGAAGTGCTCCACCATGATCCCGAAAAAGCGCTCGAGGGACCCCAGCAAAGCCCGATGCAACATGACCGGACGGTGCCGCCGGGAATCCTCGCCGATATAATTAATATCGAAACGCTCGGGCAGATTGAAATCGCACTGGATAGTGGTGCACTGCCACATGCGCCCGATGGCGTCGCGGATCTTTA
>JAABTR010000295.1 GCA_011389755.1 Deltaproteobacteria bacterium
TACCCGCTGGCGCTGACTCACACGCTGGGGGAGGGCGGCCTCAACCAGACCGGCGTGGCCCTCGTCTGGTTCATGCCGGCCATTTGGGCTCACGCCGTCGAGCTCTCCATCGAGGTGACCAACGCCGAGAATGAAGAGGTGCTCAGCGGCCAGTTCTTTTCGGTGCCGTCGGTGATGGCGCATCTCAAGAACTATTGGGACCTGTCGGGGGCGACCTACGTCGAGCTTGGGCTCTCCGGGCTGTACGGGACCAATCACAGGTACGGCTACGTGAACGCCGCCGATGAGCTCGCAGACGAGGGATGGCGCAACACCCTCCTCGGGGGGGCCGATCTTACGGTGTCCTGGACGCCGCCGACCAAGGCGCGCTACCAGGGGCTGACGTGGCGCAGTGAAGGGTACTTCGTTTACAAGGAGACCCCCGCGGCCGATCCGTCCATCCTCAACGATTGGATGTGGGAGCCGGACGGCGATCGGATCGCCTGGGGGGCTTACTCTTACGTGGACTACAAGTTCTCCGAGAGATGGATAGCCGGTGTGAGGGGCGATGTGGCTTTGCCGCTGCACCGCGATCGAGAAGAGCTTTTGTGGGACGTGGTCCCCTATCTCACGTTTTGGCAAAGCGAGTTCGTCTATTTCAGGCTTGAGTACTCGCACGCGCAAAATGTTCCCATAGCGGGTCCAGACGGCCGGCTCGGTCTCATGACCGACAACAAGGTGATGCTGCAGATCGATTGGGCGGCAGGCCCCCACAAACACGCGAAGTACTGATTCGATTTTGGGAGCGTGAGCTTCCCCGGGAGTAAAAAGATGCTAGAAAAGAAAAGTTTCATTTTTGTCATAGGCGCGGCGTTTGTCGCGTCGATTCTCGGTGTCGCCCCAGCGCACGCCAAAGATAGGCTCAAGGTCGTGGTCACAGCGTCGGCATACGCTTCGATCGCTGAGGCCGTCGGCGGCGATAAGATTGAGGTGTCATACATCGTCAGCGGAAACCAGGATCCGCACATCGTCCGGCCCAAGCCTTCGCTGGCGGTAAAACTGAGCGAGGCGGACGTGTTCGTGGCGACCGGGCTCGATCTCGAGATGTGGGCGCCGGCCCTCGTGGACATGTCGAACAACCCGAAGATCCGCAGCGGACAAAAAGGGTATGTGTCGGCGAGCGCGGGCTTGGACATCTCAGAGGTGCCTGTGACGGTGAGCCGCGCCGAGGGCGACGTGCACATCTTCGGCAACCCCCACATCCACACGAGCCCCCTGAACGGCAAGATCATCGCCGAGAACATCTACCTGGGCCTCAGGAAAAACGCGCCGGAGCACGAGGCGTACTTCAAGGCGAACCTTGAGAAGTTCAAAAAAGAGGTGGACGAGCGCACCTTCGGCAAGGAGCTGGTCAAGATGCTTGGAGGCAAGACGCTGACCAAATTGGCGAGGCAAGGCCGGCTCATCTCGTTTTTGGAGAAGAAGCAGTACAAGGGAAAACCGCTCATCGACTCGCTGGGCGGTTGGATGAAAATGGCGATGCCCTTGCGAGGGAAAGAGATCGTCAGCTTTCACAAAAACTGGACGTATTTTACCGATCTGTGCGGCCTGCGCGTCGTGGACTACATGGAGCCGAAGCCGGGGATGCCTCCCACGCCCGGGCATGTGAGCGCGGTGATCTCCAAGATGAGGGAGAATGGCATCCGCGTCATGCTGGTGGCCAACTACTTCGACATGGGCAAGGTCAAAACCGTCGCGAGAAAAACCCAGGCGACCCCGGTGATGGTCTCGCTGGGACCTGGGGGCCAAAAAGAGATCAAGAGTTTCTTTGACCAATTCGACGTTTGGATCGGCGAGCTGCTCAAAGCGTTCGCCAAGACCTCTTAAGAGACGACGGGAGGAGGTCGCATGAATTTCATCGAAATGATGGCCGCGCCGTTCTTCGAGTGCCTCGTCCTTGTGGCGATTCACACCTACTTGGGCATCCACGTGCTTCGGCGGCGGGTCATTTTCGTCGACCTGGCGCTGGCGCAGACGGCGGCGCTCGGGACCACCGCCGGAGTGATGTTGGGAATTATGCCCGACACTTCGGCGTCTTTGGTTTTTTCTATCGTGTTTACCTTTTTGGCCGCGGGCATCTTCGCGCTCACGCGCATGCGAAACGATCGGATTCCCCAAGAAGCTGTCATCGGATTGTTTTACGCTATCGCCGCTGCCTTGGCGGTGCTGGTGGTGCAAAAAACACCCGGAGCCGAGCACCTCGAAAGCATCCTCGTTGGAAGTATCTTATGGGTGCGCTGGGAGGACGTGGGAATCGCGGCGCTGGCTTACGGCGTTATCGGCGTCGTCCACTTCGTGTTCCGCAAGCAGTTTTTGATGATCTCCGAGGATCCGGACAAGGCCTTCGCCCAGGGGATGAACGTGCGGCTGTGGGACTTTTTGTTCTATGTCACCTTCGGCCTCGTCATCTCGTTTTCGGTGCGCGTCGCGGGCGTGCTTCTAGTCTTCGTATTCCTGGTGGCGCCGGCCATCATGGCGTTCATGGTGACCAATCGTCTGCGTAGCCAGCTGGCTATCGGGTGGGCCATGGGAACCCTCGTCACGGTCTTGGGGCTTGTGCTGTCGTACCGAATCGACCTGCCTTCAGGGCCGACGGTGGTCGCCTTCTACGGGGTGGTGCTCGCGCTGGGAGCCGTGGTGGTGTTTGTCGCAAATGCCGAGCGACGGACGCGGGCCTTGCTCCGCGCCGTCGCCGGGACGGTGGCCGCCGCCCTGGTTGGGCTGGGTGTCTACGGCTTCGGAGGCCTGTTAGCCGCAAGCTCCCTGGCCCAGTCCGAGGACGGCCACGGACACGCTGCCGTCGCTCAAAACAGTGAGGAGGAACAAAAAATCCGCGAGGAGGCGCTGCGCGAGGAGCCCAGCTTCGATGACGTGGCGCTTTTGAGGGGTCGCACAGGAGACAGCGTTCCCGTTGTCGTGTTGAAAAAATACCTGGCTTTCGATGATGTGGAAAAGCGGCTGAGGTTCATCGAGGAGCAGCTCGTAAAAGACAAGACCACCGGATATGCGCTGCTCATCTGCTTTTTGTCACAAGAAGACACGCCCGTGTTCTTCCGTTCCCAGGCTCTTGACCTCCTCAAGACGCAGCCGGGCCACAGCGACTTCGGTTACAACGCCGAAGCATCTCCGAGCGAGAACAAACCCGCCCTCGACAAGATGATAGAGGTTCTTCTAGGTGGCGGCAGGTTGACCGCGTCGGTGTTAAATACAAGTCGGTGAAGTGGAAAGATGGGGGAGCCGGCGAGATAAGCGCGAAAAGAGCGGCTTTTGGGATTGGCCCTCATGTCCGAGGGTATTTAAAGCCGGTTTCTCGAGGCCGCTTTTGAAGCGGGCGAAACGAGAAAGAATTTTTGAAAAAAACGGCGAAGTGTGCCTTCACTGTGGTTTCGAATTAAGTTCGCGCTTTAAAAGAGGTTCTAAGATGGATGAAATGAAAATCGGTTTCTTCGCGCGCATCGCGTTGGCATTCAAGGTCATCTTCAGCGCTCACGTGGCATCGCTTTTGTTCGCCGCGCTCCAAGACGAGCGGGGGAAGAAGCTCGGCGCTCCTTTGCCGGGGACCCCTGAGGAGGCGCCCGAAAAAAAGGCGCAGGGGGAACCGGAGCCAGAAGCCGAACCGAAGCCAGGGCCCGAAGAACTCAGCGAGCCGGAGGTGAATAGGGGCGCCAAGCTCTTGTTGTCGGTCCTGCAGCAGGAGGGGCGTTTCGTCGACTTCATCCACGAAGACGTCGCCGGTTTCTCGGACGCCGAGGTGGGCGGCGCGGCGCGAGTCGTTCACGAAGGTTGCCGCAAGGCTTTGTCGCGTTACCTGAAGTTCGAGCCGCTCGAGAAGACCGAAGAGGGCAGCCCCATGACCGTGGAGGGCGGTTTCGACTCCGGCAAGTTCCGACTGACTGGCAACGTCACCGGCAAAGGGCCGTACAAGGGGACGCTGGCGCACCCGGGGTGGGTGCTCACTCAAATCGAGCTGCCATCCTACGGCGGAGCCCTCGAAAAGAACATCGTGGCGCCCGCGGAAGTGGAGATCGTGTGATATGAGCGGCAACCAACCGAAGTACGCGGTGGGGATCGATCTGGGCACGACGAACTGCACCATCGCGGCCATGCCCTTGGGAGCCGAGGACGCGCGGCCCGAGGTGACGCCCGTGGAGCAGGTCTTCCAGCCGGGGCAGACGACATTGAGCGAGCAGCTGCCCTCGTTTATCTACATGCCGGTGGAGGGCGAGCGCACACACGGGGCGTTTTCGCTGCCCTGGAGACAAGACGACACCGTCGCCGTGGGCGCCTACGCGCGAGCGCGGGCCTCCCAGGTGCCGCTTCGGGTGGTGGCCTCGGCCAAGAGCTGGCTCGGACACGCCGGGGTGGAGCGCCGGGATCCCATCCTGCCGTGGCAGGCTCCAGACGACGTGGAGAAGGTCTCGCCCGTGCAGGCGTCGGCGAGGTACCTGGCCCACCTGCGGGATTCTTGGGACCACGCCCACCCCGAGGAGCCTCTTGCCGAGCAGGAGCTCGTGATCACCGTGCCGGCTTCGTTCGACGCCGCGGCGCGGGCGCTCACCGAAGAGGCGGTCCGCTTAGCCGGGCTCGGCGAGAGGTTCACGCTGCTCGAAGAACCTCAAGCCGCTTTTTACGCCTGGATCTCGAGCCGGGGCTCTGACTGGCGCGAGCAGGTGCGGGTGGGGGATCTCGTCCTGGTCTGCGATATCGGCGGCGGCACCACCGACTTTTCCCTCATCGAGGTGCGCGAAGAAGGCGGAGCCTTGGCGCTGCGGCGCGTGGCGGTTGGGGATCACATCCTCTTGGGCGGCGACAACATGGACCTGGCGCTCGCGTACACGCTGAGAGCCAAGCTCCAGGATGCCGGGAAAACGATAGACGATTGGCAGCTGCGCGCCGCGGTCCACGGATGTCGATCCGCCAAGGAGCAGCTCTTGTCCGACCCGAACCAAAAGGCCCTGGCGGTCACGATCCCCAGCCGGGGACGGAGGCTCTTTGCGAAAACGATATCTTCTGAGCTGACCTCGACGGACCTGGAGGAGATCCTGCTCGGCGGGTTCTTTCCCATGGTCGAAGTGGGTGCCCGCCCTGCGAGCCAGCGGGTCGGTCTGCAGACCTTTGGGCTGCCCTACGCCACCGACGCGGCGATCACGAAGCACCTGGCGGCGTTTTTGGGCAAGCAGCGCGCAGACGATGCGGACGCGCGCCACCCCACCGCGGTGCTCTTCAACGGCGGCGTGTGCAACGCGGCTCCTTTGCGCGGCAGAATTCTCGATACCTTGAAAAACTGGGGTGAAACGAACGTTCGAGCCCTGGAAGGGGCCCGCCACGACCTGGCGGTCGCCCTGGGCGCGGCGTACTACGGCGGCGTGCGCGCCGGCCGGGGGGTCCGGATACGCGGCGGTACGGCGCGTTCTTACTACGTGGGGATCGAAAGAGCCGAGCTCGCGGTCCCGGGGATCCCGCCCAAGGTGGACGCCGTGTGCGTGGCGCCCTTCGGGATGGAAGAGGGCGAGGAGCGCGAGCTCCCTTTGCAGCTTGCGCTCGTGGTGGGGCAGAACGTCTCGTTCGAGTTCTTCAGCGCGTCGTCCCGGCAAAGCGACGCCCTCGCTGCGACCTTGGACTCCTCAGACCCCTCCCTTCATCGCCTGCCCCCCATCGAGACCACCTTGGAGGGCGAATCGACGGTCCCGGTGCCGGTCCAGCTGCGCTCCCGCGTCACCGAGGTGGGGACCATCGAGATTTCAGCGGTTGAAAATGAGACCCAGAAAAGCCACAAGCTCGAGCTGAACATCCGCGCGGAGTGAAGGAAGACATACATATGGGAGCTTACGCAGTCGGAATCGATCTGGGCACCACCAACTCGGTGCTCGCCTACACCGAAAATCACAAGCTCGAGATAAGGACCTTCTCGGTCCCCCAGCACATCGAGCCCTCCGCCGTCGCCGGGCACGAGCAGCTGCCCTCGAGCATCTACCTGCCGGCGACCGGCGAGTTCGCCCCGGGCGCAGCCGAGCTCCCGTGGTCGAGAGACGAGGATTTCTTTGTCGGACACTTCGCGGTCAAGCACGGCGCCAAGGTTCCCGGCCGCACGGTGAGCTCGGCCAAGAGCTGGCTCTCCTACGCCGGGGTCGATCGCACCGCGCCCATATTGCCCTGGGGCGCCGCCGAGGATGTGAAGAAGCTCTCCCCGGTGGCGGCCTCGGCGCTCATCCTCGAGCACATGAAAAAGGCGTGGAACCACGCTCACCCCAGCCACCCCATCGAAATCCAGGACCTCATCCTCACGGTGCCGGCGTCCTTCGATGACGTGGCCCGCAACCTGACCTTGCAGGCCGCAAAAAGAGCCGGGCTCGAGAATGTGCGCCTCGTGGAGGAGCCCCAAGCGGCTTTTTACGACTACCTGAGCCACAACCCCGAGGTTTTGAGCGAGGACTTGAAAAGCGCCCACCTCATCTTGGTGGTGGACGTGGGCGGCGGCACCACCGACCTGACGCTGCTGGTCGTCGGGCCGGGCGAGAAGGCGAAGCCGAGCCTGGAGCGCATCGCCGTGGGCGATCACCTCATGCTCGGCGGTGACAACATGGACGTGACCTTGGCCAGGTTCGCCGAAAAGCGCATGACCGGGGAGCACGGCGGCCTGGACGGCGCCCAGTGGAGCGCCCTGGCCCAGTCGGCGCGGCTGGCCAAGGAATCCTTTTTGGGGCAGAGCCCGAGCGACGAGTACCGCCTCGTGCTCCCGGGCCGCGGGCGCAGGCTCCTGGGCGGAGGTCTCTCGGCGACCATCCAAAAAAACGAGGCCCTCGAGCTGCTCCTAGATGGTTTTTTTCCCCTCTCCAGACCGGACGAGGTCCCTCTGCGGCGCACCCGCATGGCGCTGGCCGAGTTCGGGCTGCCCTACGCAGACGATCCGGCCATCTCCAGGCACATCTGCGGTTTCTTGCGGCAGCACGCCGAGGACGCCCGCGCGGCGGGGGCCAAGGTCGAAGAGGGCCTGCCCCGGCCGGACTTCGTGCTCTTAAACGGCGGGGTCTTCAACAGCCACGCTATCCGGCGGCGCCTCGACAGTGTCTTCGAGAACTGGTTTGGCGCGTCGGTCCCCGCGCTCGAGCACCGCTCCCTCGACCTGGCCGTGGCCCGGGGCGCGGCGTACTACGCCATGGTGCGCCGGGGAATGGGCACCCGCATCGGAGGCGGGTCGCCGCGCTCGTACTTTGTCGGCGTCGAGACCACGAAGGGCAACAAGGCGCTGTGCGTGGCGCCCAAGGGGCAGCTCGAGGGGACCACGTACGAGCTCGATAAGACCTTTCGCCTGCGCCTCAACCAGCCGGTGAGCTTCCCGCTCTACACCTCGACCCATCCGGCCGAGGGCGCCACCGAGGTTTCGAATCTCGATGAGCTCATCACGCTGCCGCCTTTGCAGACCGTTTTGCAGATGGATCCTGAGGTGCCGGTGCGGCTCAAGGCCCAGCTCACCGAGGTGGGCACCTTGGAGCTGTCGCTCCACATGACCATCGACGCCTTGCAAAAGTGGGGGCTCACCTTCTCCACACGGGCTCAAGAAGACGCAGCGGTCGACAAAAGGGACGAAGGGCCGCCCAAGGACGACGAGAAGCTCTTGGAGCTGGCCAAAGAAGCGATCAACAAGTACTACGGCAAGGCAAAGGGGGTGGCGCCGGGCGGCGTCAAGTCGCTGCGCAAGCAGCTCGAAAAGGCGGCCGGCCCCATGGACGGGTGGTCCTTGGCGCTCAACCGGGGCCTCTGCGACGAGCTCATCTCCTTGGAGAAGAACCGGCGCCGCACCTTGGATCACGAGAGGGTCTTTTTTCAGATAGCCGGCTTTTGCGTCCGGCCCGGGTTCGGCGACCCCTTGGACGAGTGGCGCATCGAGCAGCTCTGGAGGCTCCATGATCCGGGGATCCACTTCGTAAAGGAAAAAGCCACCTGGGCGGCCTGGTGGATCATGTGGCGCCGCGCCGCCGGAGGTCTTAGAGCCGAGCAGCAGCTCGAGCTGTTCGACCGCATGTGGATGTGGCTCGATCCTAAGTACAGCGGCAAGAAAAAGAAACCGCGCCCCTTTGGCGAGGACGAGATGATAAGGCTCATAGCCGCCCTCGAGCGGGTCCCCGCCGACAAAAAGGTCGAAGTCGGCCGCTGGCTGACAAGCAAGCTCGAGCTGCACGACTTCCACTCCTGGCTCCCCTTGGGGCGCCTCGGGGCCAGGCAGCCCTTTGCCGGCAGCGCCCACGAGGTGGTCCACCCGGACGAGGCCGAGCAGTGGCTCAAAAAGCTCAAAGAGCAAGACTGGCGCACGGCAGAGGGCGCCGGCCTCGCCGCCGTGCTCATCGCCCGCCGCACCGGAGACCGGGAGCGGGACATTCCCGAGTACCTGCGCGACAGCATCGTAAAAAAGCTCGAGCAGGTGAAAGCCTCCCCCAACTGGATCCGCATGGTCCACGACGTCACCTCGATCTCCGACCAAGACCGCAACCTCATGCTCGGCGACAGCCTCCCGGCGGGCTTGATTTTGTGAAAATCCCCCCTTCCTCGGCTCACAGACCTTGAATATGACCCCCCTTCCTCGGCTCACAGACCTTGAATATGACCCCCTTGAATATGGCCCTTGAATATGGCTCACAGACCTTGAATATGAGTGGTCGAAAAGAACCTAGGGGAAACTCTCTTTTCTCGTAACCCATTCGGTAGTCCCACGACGCTTGACGATATGCGTTAACAAATTCTCTCCACTGTTTCCGGTGCTCCTTGGACTTTTGTGGTTCAGAGGCGTGACACAGTGGCTGCGGGGTTGCTTGGCGCGGACTGTGGGGACGGTCTCTCGGATCCAGATCAAAAACTCTGTGGAGCTGTGGCGACACGTGTCGTCCACAGACTCTACCGAGTGTTTGTGGTTCAAATTGGCCTCGTAGCAGTGGAGCTTGATAGGCACCTCTGTGAGGGCACGTCCGATGGCTGCCCCGATAATGTTGGGGGCGGGGTGGGGTTTGTCCTATTCGGATGCGGGCCAGCGCTCGGCATCCGACATGAACGGGGGCGTGTCCGCAACAGGCGGCTGGGCATCGCTCACGGGACACAGCGAGGTCAGGTGCATGACTCTCGGGTAGTCCGTGGCCAGCCGGCCGCTTTTTTCGTCCGGGTAGCTTTTCCCAGGGCCATCGCCGACCCAGGCAAAGGGAAAGACCACACAACCCGAGTTGGGCATGGTGACCCAGAGATTGTCCTCTCCCCAGCCGGTTCCTTCCAGGGCAAAAGGTTCACCGCGGAGATTGCCGTCCCTGTCGATTTCAGACACCAAATATTCATTGGTGATGCCCTGAAACTCGATGGAGGGCGACCAGCCCAGGAGGATGCGCTCACTGCTCTCGCCGTTGTTGCTAAAGTAGGCCATGTTCCCCATGCCAAAGCGCTGCGCGCGGCCCAGCGCAGGGTCGGTGTCCGGCAGGTAGAGCCAGTCCCACTGGTACCTGGTGATCTCTTGCTCACCGGCAACGGCGCCGGCTTCATAGACGGGTGCTTGCTCTGTAATGAGGGTTTGTTGCAGCTCCTCTAGGGTCAGGGGCAGGCGCATGAGCCCGAGTGTGTCGGGTTTCGTCTGCGCGGTCGAATATCCCGGCCCCGCCGCCAAGGCGAGGTAGCCGTCTGCGCCCAAGCTGAGGAGCGCGAAGCCGCCTCCCGAGAGGATCCAATCTTTTTCCAGGTGATCCAATTCCAAGAGGTAGTCGCCCTCGTAGTTCACTATCGGTTCTTGTGTGACGCCCGGCACTGTGTACCAGGTGATGCTCCGGCATTGCTGGTTTTCATACATGTTGTAATTGCGACACCAGTCCAACGTGCAAAGCTGCGACCATGAGTCCGTGGCTCGGTTGTACACCATGCGGTTCGCGAGCACGTGCCCGGCGCCGCAACCCCAGCCGTCGGTGACGGTGATGTACTCGAAATCGGGGGTTCGCTTGAGGGCAAAGTGGGTCAGGCCCTCGTGTCTGTTGGTCTCAGTTGGGCCGGCCGTGACCTTGAGATGCACAAAGTAGGTGTCTTGCGCGTCGTTGAGCAAGAGCTCATGGTGCCCATAGTTCCAGCCGCCGACAGCCCGGTTGATGAGGACGATTTTGTCCGGATTTTCTGTGATCTTGCCGCCGTGGTACTCAAACAGATACAAGGGGCTGTCGATCTTCGAGTAATGTCCGATGGGGTAACAGCGGCCTTCCCAGTCTTCGTTGCAGTCGGGTGTTCGTTTGGTGTCCAATAAATTGATGGCTCCGGGCAGGAGCTCTGCATCGGTATAGCCTCGACACAAAAGGCCGATGATGCTCCCGTCGCTGTTAGTGGCGATCCCATAGGTGGCTTCGCACTTGGAGGAGAGATTCACATTGCTCTTCAACGTGGATTTGCCTTCGGGAGAGACCTGGAACGTGGCCACGTTGCCGTATTGTTGCCAAGGATCCTTCTCGTCCACGGACATCCACGAGACGAAAAGTGTGTCCTCAAAGGCAGCGGTATACATCTGTCTCGGCCCATTTCTGCAGCTGAGCCCGCAAAGCCCGTTCATTCTCATAGTCCACCGCTGGGTCGGGGCGATGTGACCGGGAACCTCGAAGGCCTCGGTGGTCTGGCCGATATTGTCGGACTGCGCGCTGACCACGGGTTGCCCCTCGAGGTTGATCTCGGTGTAGACATCCGCAGGGCGGTTGGTGCAGGTGCCGTCCTCGACCCCGCAGCCGCACTCGCCCGGTGCAGTCTTGTTCGGGTCACTCGGGCATTCATCGTTGCAGTCGTAGGCGCCATCTGCGTCGGAGTCGACGTCGGGGGTGCCGCAGCCGCAGATACCTGCCTCGGTCTTGTTCGGGTCGTCCGGACACGCGTCGTCGTTGACTTCGCCTTCGATGAGCTCAATCTCGGCGAGCTGGGTGGAGTTGGCGCTCGCGGGGATCCGGTTCGATGAGATGTCGAGGCGGTACATCTTGAAGCTCGCCGGGGCGGACACCGCGTAGGTGTTTTCATGGAACCGGGCCGGGAATAGTTCGGCGCTGCGCTCGTCGACGGCGGTGAACGAGGTGCCGTCGTTGGAGCCGAGGAGCCGCCAGTCCATTGGATCGCGCTCGGGAGCGTCGTTGGCCGAGGTGATGCTGTACTGGGTGATCACTTTGGTCTCGTCGCCGGCGAAGTCGTACTGAATCCAGGCCGCGTCCTCGAACGTCAGCCACTTGGTGGAGGGCAGGCCGTCGAAGGCTTTCTCCTTGGTCTCGCCGGTGGCGAAGAACTCCCCACTGGCGGTGATGATAGGCTCTTCGCAGCCG
>JAABTR010000296.1 GCA_011389755.1 Deltaproteobacteria bacterium
CTCGCTTGGGCGTATGGGTCGAGCCCCACGTCCACGAACTCCGACAGGCCGTGGCTCTTTGTGGAGGTTATCACGCAGCCGTACCGCACGTCGGGCCGGTCGGTGGCCGAGGCGTTGAAGAGATCGATGCCCTCGGGGGTGAGCTGGGTGAACAGCGCCTGGTCCACCTGCATGTCGGCCAAGAACCGCTGGACCGCCTTTTGGCGCTCAGGGGAGAAGTCCCCGAGCAGCTCTTTGTAGACCTGGTCGGCCACGGTCTTGTTGAAGCCGAAGATGTCGTCGAGACGCACGAAGGCGGCGCCGAGCTTCAAAAAGGCGGAGATGGGCACCCGCCCGAACCGCAGCACGTGAATGGTCATCAGGACCAAAATGCGGAACAGATGCTTGCCCATGAGCACCTGTGAGAACTCGGCCAAGGGGGTGCCGTAGTGGGGGGTCGAGACCGTGACCACGGTGCGGATCCTCTTGGCGATGCCCTCGACATCGATACCGGTGTCGATGTTGAGGCCCGGCGTGGCGAGGAGCCGGGCGTCGAGGCCGCCGCTGGAATGACCCACCAGGTGCACGGGCTGGTCCGGATGCGAGGTGGTTTGGGAGATGGCGACGGCCAAGCGCTCGGTCCGCTTGCGCACGGACGCGGTGGGATGGGTGTTGACCGTCGTGATCTCGACGTCTTGACCGCGGGTGCGGCACGCCTCGGCCAGGTACTCCTGGACGTGAGCGAAGTACCGGATCCCTCCTAGGTTGGTGAAACCGAAGAACCCGGGGATGAGATAGATGTGGTGTTTGTGTTTCACGAAACTCTCCTGTTACTTCAAGTCTAATTGCTGTTGCTCGTGGTTCCACGGCTTTTTCGAAATGGGCAGACAAAGATCGCGCTACGTGATACCAGCTCTTATTCGTCCGCCCGTTGAGTTTCGCGGAGCACGCTGCAATAATCGCTCAAAGGATCAGCTTCATGAGCACGGAACTGAACAAGGAAATCGCACGGCGACGAACTTTCGCCATCATCAGCCACCCAGACGCCGGTAAGACGACGCTGACGGAGAAGCTCCTGCTCTACGGCGGGGCCATACAGCTCGCCGGAGCGGTCAAAGCAAAAAAATCGGGTCGCGCAGCTTTGAGCGACTGGATGGACATGGAAAAAGAGCGTGGGATCTCCGTCTCCACGGCGGTGATGAGCTTCGAGTACCGCGATCTGGCGCTCAACCTGCTCGACACCCCGGGGCACAACGATTTCTCCGAGGACACCTACCGCACTCTCACGGCGGTGGACTCGGTGCTCATGGTGATAGACGGCTCCAAGGGCGTCGAGGCGCAGACCCGCAAGCTCCTCGAAGTCTGCCGGCTCAAGAGGACCCCGGTCATCACCTTCATGAACAAGTACGACCTCGAGGCGATGGACCCGCTCGATCTCATCGACAACCTGGAGCAGGAGCTCCAGATGATGGCGGTCCCCATGACGTGGCCCATCGGCAAGGGGCAGCGGCTAAAGGGGGTCTACGACCTGCGCGACGGCGCCATCCACTTTTTCCAGGCGACCGAGAGAGGGCGCAAACACGAGACCGAGGTCGTCGGCGATCTGTCCAGCGAAAGCGCCAGGGCCCTCATCCCCTCCGAAGACTACGAGACCTTGGTCCAGGAGGTGGAACTCATAAAAGGGGTGGCGCCCGCGTTCGATCCGGTGGAGTTCGGTCGGGGCACCCAGACTCCGGTGTTCTTCGGCTCGGCGCTCAACAACTTCGGCGTCCAGGCCCTGCTCGACACCTTCTGCGATTTGGCCCCGGCGCCCCAGCCCCGGGAGACGACCGATCGGGTCGTCATGGCCGAGGAAGAGGCCTTCAGCGGGTTCGTCTTCAAGATTCAAGCGAACATGGACAAGCGCCATCGAGACCGCATGGCGTTCATCCGCATCTGCTCGGGGGTCTTCAAAAGGGGCATGCGGCTGCGCCACGTCCGCACCGAGAAAGACGTCACCGTCCGCAACGCCATGACGTTCCTCGCCCGAACCCGCTCCCTCGTGGAGGAGGCCTATCCCGGGGACATCATCGGGATTCCGAACCACGGGACGATCCGCATCGCCGACACCTTCACCGAAGGAGAGCCGCTGCGTTTCACAGGGGTGCCGAGCTTTGCTCCGGAGCTGTACAGGCGAGCCCGGCTCAAAGATCCCATCAAGGCCAAGGCGCTGCAAAAAGGGCTCGCTCAGGTCTGCGAGGAGGGCGCGGCGCAGCTCTTTCGGCCGCTCAAGGGCTCGGACTACATCGTCGGCGCCCTGGGCGAGCTCCAGTTTCAGGTCATCGAGTCCCGGCTCGAGAGCGAGTACAAAGTGGACGCCGCCTTCGAGCGGGTGCCGCGCAACGTGTGCCGCTGGATCGAGTTCAAAGATCCGGACACCCGTCGGGACTTCGAGAAATACTACGAAAACGACCTGTTTTTGGACGGACAAGACAAGCTGTGCCTGCTCACCGATTCGCTGTTCGACATCAACTACATCGCGGGGCGAAACCCGGGGATCATCCTCCACGCTACGATCGAAAACTAGAGCGCGGCGGCGGTGTTTTTCGTCGCGGGCTCTTCTCGGCCTTGCGCAAAGGCGACCCTCGTTGGTATTCTCCGGGCGTGATGAAAAATACGCACGTATTATGGCTCCTTTTTGCCCTTGGTTTGTCGGCGTGCTCCGCTGAGATCGGTGACGACTGCAACTACGATGTGGATTGCTCTCCGAACATGAACCGCAACTGCGACCAGACCCAGCCGGGTGGTTACTGCCTCGTCATCGGGTGCGCGAGCGATGGCTGTCCAGGCGAGGCCGTGTGCGTGGAGTTCAGCTCTCCGTGCCCCGAGTACCCCATGGGGGGCGAGGACGAGACCTGCGATATCCTGGAGGTCAACCGCGCCCGCACGTATTGTCTGCGCAGATGCGGCTCCGACAAAGACTGCCGGGACCGCTACTTTTGTTCTCCAGTGGAAGACATCTACGGCACGAGCCTCGATCCGGACAGACCCGAGGCCAAAGTCTGCGTCCCACAGATGTGAGGGATACCGTACGAAAAGGCGTCAACCCCTGTTGATAATTTTTTAGTTTTTGTTTGCTTGCGGGCGCGGGCCCGCCGTGATATGCAAGTCGCCCTTTTATGGCGTTTTTATTAGCGCCGAGAAGAAAACACACACGCCTCATCCGTTTTGACAAAAGCGGCCGATGCGGGGTGCCGCCGGGACGAGCCGGTGGTCGCAGCGGGCAAAGAGGCGGAGGCCGCGCAACAACAAATGGCGTGGATCAACCCGGAGGAAAGTGATGACGGAAACTACGGAAACTACGGACACGACACCTGAATCGGTCCAAAACGAAGCGACCAGGATTATGGAAGAGTCGACGGCCCCCAAAGCGGGCGGCGCGGTGACTCTGCGCGAGCTCCTCGAAGCCGGCGTTCATCTCGGGCACCGCACAAAGCGCTGGAACCCGAAGATGCGGCGTTTCATCTACGGCTCCCGCAACAAGGTTCATATCGTCGATTTGAGGCAGACCCTCGAGCTGTTCAACAAAGCCTATGAGACGGTGACCAATCTGGTGGCTCGGGGCGGACACGTTCTGTTCGTGGGAACCAAGCGCCAGGCCACGGACGTGATCCAGGAGGAAGCCCAGCGCTGCGGGATGCACTCGGTGACAAACCGCTGGCTCGGCGGTACTTTGACGAACTTTCGCACCATCAAGGGGACGGTAGACCGCATGAAGTCCATCGAGACCATGCGCTCGGACGGAACCTACGAGGGCATACTCAAAAAAGAGCGGATGCGGCTCGAAAAAGAGCACACCCGCCTCGAGAAGTTCGTGGGTGGCATCAAGGAGATGGGGAGCCTGCCGTCGGCGGTGTTCGTGGTCGATCCGAGCAAGGAGCAGATCGCGGTGGCCGAGGCCAACAAGCTGGGCATCACCCTGATCGCTTTGACCGACACCAACTGCGATCCGGATCCCATCGACATCCCGATCCCGGGCAACGACGACGCCATCCGATCGATCCAGCTCATCACGAGCCGTCTGGCGGACGCCTGCATCGAAGGCGTCAAGCGTCGCCGTGACATAACGAGGGACGCCGGCACCGCGGTGGCGGCCGCTGCTCCCGCCGGGCCTGGGCCCAAGGTCGAGGTGGCGCGCAGGCCCCGAGGAGCCCAGGGCGCCAAGAGCGAGCCGGAAAAAACAAAAGAGTCTTGAGTAATTTTTTTGGAGGCGCAAAGGCGCTGCCCGAGTTTCGAAAGGATAGTGACGATGGCTGCAGTCACAATGGAAATGGTCAAAGAGCTTCGCGAGCGCACAGGCGCCGGCATCATGGATTGCAAAAAAGTTCTCGCTGAGATGGACGGAGATATCGAAAACGCCATCTCCGAGCTTCAAAAGCGCGGGATCGCCAAGGCCGCCAAAAAGGCCGGCCGTATCGCGGCGGAAGGCCTTGTCGGACACTACATCCACATGGGAGGGCGCGTGGCCGTGCTCGTCGAGGTCAACTGCGAGACCGACTTCGTCGCTCGCGGCGAGGAGTTTCAGGCTCTGTGCGAGGACGTCGCCATGCAGATCGCGGCCATGAGCCCCGCTTACGTGCGGCCCGAAGAGATCCCCCAGGCCGACGCCGACGCCCAAAAGGAGATCTTTTTGGCGCAGGTCAAAGAAGAGGGCAAGCCGGCCAATATCGCCCCCAAAATCGTCGAGGGCAAGATGGCGAAGTGGAAAAAAGAGGTCTGCCTCATCGACCAGCCGTTCATCAAAAACGACGAAAAAACCATCGACGATCTCTGCAAGCAGCTCACCGCCACCACGGGCGAGAAGATCACCATCCGTCGTTTCGTGCGTTTCGAGGTGGGCGAGGGACTCCAGAAGCGCGGCAACGATCTGGCCGCAGAGGTCGCCGAGATGACCCAAGGCTGAAATCCCCGAACCTTTTCCAACCTCTGTCAACACTATGACCCAAGAAAAAGATTTATCAGTGGTCCTCAAGCTGTCCGGCGAGGTCCTCGCCGGACCGGCCGGGACCGGGATGGATTCCGCCACGCTGGACGACACAGCCGCACAGCTCGCGGCGGCCCTCAAGGACGGCGCGCGTTTGGCCGTCGTTTTGGGCGGGGGGAACATCTTCCGCGGGCTGGGCTCGGCCGCCTCCGGGATGGACCGGGTGACGGCCGATGGCATGGGTATGTTGGCCACGGTGATAAACGGGCTGGCGCTCGCCGATGCGGTCCGCAGGGCGGGGGCGGGCGCCGAGCTGTTCGCCGCGCACCCCATGGGGCCCATCGCCCGGGGCTACGTTCGGGACGACGCCCGGAAGGTCATGGATGCGGGCAAGCTCGCGGTTTTGTCGGGCGGCACCGGGAATCCGTTCTTTTCGACGGACACGGCGGCGGCCCTGCGGGCCTGTGAGCTCGGGTGCCGGGTGCTGCAAAAGGGCACCAAGGTCGACGGCGTCTACGACGCGGATCCGGCTAAAAACCCGGACGCGACACGCTATGAGAGCCTGTCCATCGACGAGATGCTCGACAAGAGGCTCCAAGTGCTCGATCTCACGGCGGCGACCCTGTGCCGTGAAAACGGCATCGATCTGCGCGTGTACAAGATGACCGAGCCCGACGCCATACGGCGCGCCGCCTTGGGCGAGCCCCTGGGCACCATTGTCTACGCGGGCGCCTAGGCCGTCTTTGCCCTCACTTCAGCCGGCGTAAAAAACGATCGTGAAGGTGGTCCCGCGGCCCTGTTCGCTCGTCACTCGAATCTGTGCGTCGTGGTTCAGTAGGATATTGCGCACGATGGAGAGCCCCAGGCCCGTTCCCTTGCCTTCGGGCTTGGTGGTGTAGAAGGGCTCGAAGATTTCCCCCAGCTGCTCGGGCGGGATACCTCGCCCGGTGTCTTGTATTCTTACGGCGATGCGCTCCGGGCCCCCGTGCCCCGCGGTGATCTCGATGCGCCCGCCGTCTTCGGGCAGGGCGTGACAGGCGTTGGTGATCAGGTTGACGAAGACCTGCTCGAGCTGACCTTGGATGCCGTAGATGGGCCCGATGCTGTCGTCTTTTTTGATGTGCAGCTCGGCGCGGCTCGCGTCGATGATGTGTTCGCAGAAGGAGACCGCGCGGTCCAACAAAGCGCTCGTGCTTATGAGGGTGGGCTCCTCGCCCGAGGGTCGGGCGTAGGCCACCAGGTCCTTGGTGAAATTGCGAATGCGCTCGGAAGCTTCTGTGATGCGGGAGAGCTTGAGCGCGTCGCTCCGATCGACGGACGGTCCGAGGTGCTTTAAGAGGTAGTCGCCGTAGACGCTGATAGAGGTCAGGGGGTTGTTGAGCTCGTGGGCCACACCCGCGGCGATCTGTCCCAAGGTGGCGAGCTTCTCCGAGTGAATCACTTGGCTCTGCAGCGCTTTGATCTCGGTGAGGTCCTGTCCGACAAAGACCACCGATTCCAGCACACCGTCTCCTGACAGGACGCCGGCGGTGTTGAAGGAAAAAAGAGCCCGCTTGTCGCAGTCGGCCCGGGGGATCCCGATCTCGATGTTCTTTTTGGGCTCGCCGCGCATGGCGGTGTTGATGAGGGGCAGGACCTTGAGCTGTTCGGCCGGGGGAAGAAGGGAACAGATGTCCGCACCCAGGATATCGCCCCGGTCATAGCCCGTCAGGTTCTCGAAGGCCTGGTTCACGACGGTCAGCCGACGGTTGCGGTCCACCACCAGCACCGGCGCGTTGGCGTGGTCGAGCAGCTTGGCCAGGTAGTCCTTGAGCAAGACAGTCTCGGACATGAGGCCGGCGTTGCGCAGAGCTGCGCACATCTGGTGGGCCAAGGGGATCACGAGCGGCCTGTCGGTGGCCATGGCGCCGTCCTCCTGGCCGTACTCGAAACGCAGCAGTCCGTAGAAGCTCTGACCGTCGTACAAGGGGACGGCGAACCCGGTGAGGCCCGCGGCGAACATGGTCTCATAGTGGTCGACGACCCGCACGCGGCCTCTGAGCGGCTTGAGATCGGGGATCAGCCCGTGCTCGAAGCACTCAAAGCGCGTGAGCTGAAGAACCTCTCGCTGCTCGGGAAGGAGCCGGCTGTTGGCGTAGACCTGGCGCAGCTCGTGGGTCTCGGTGTCCACGAGCTGGAGACACACGAGGCGACCTGGAAACAGCTCTTCGTAGACGCGTATGAACAAGCGGACCAGCTCGGGCTCTCGAATGGTCAGGTTGAGCTTGCGGGACAAGTAGATAAACGCCTCGAGCAGCTTGCTGCCGGTGGGCGACTCGATGAGGAGCTCGCTTCGCGCGGGCCTGGGGCCCGTATCGCTTTGCTGAGTTGAGGTCTTCGGGGCCAAAACGCACGCGAGGAGATCCCCGACCGGACCGACATGAAGCGTGTAAGAAGCCGAACCGATCCTGGCCTCGCGCCCCCCGCGGTTCATCAGGCGAGGCAGAGACTCGATGGTCTCGCCCGTAAATCGGACGTGGTCGAAGACGCTGCTGCCCGAGAGCGTCTCGCTGGTCCCGGCAGCCT
>JAABTR010000297.1 GCA_011389755.1 Deltaproteobacteria bacterium
CTCGATGGTCTCGCCCGTAAATCGGACGTGGTCGAAGACGCTGCTGCCCGAGAGCGTCTCGCTGGTCCCGGCAGCCTGCGACATCCGCTTGTTGCACCACAGGATTCGGCCCTTGGGATCGCAGGTCAAAGCCGGCAGGGGCACGTGCTCCAGCCCGAAGACGAACAGCCCGCTATCGCCCGAGTCGCGCAGCATCATTCGCCGTCCCCTTCTTCGCCGGGAAGGTCGGTGCACGCTCGCTCCAGATCGATGATGCGGGACTGGCCCACGTAGCTCTTGGTGGTGTAGGCGGTGATTCTGGTCAGTCGGCGGAGCATGGCGGCCATCCTGTCTGTTTCTCGTTCCATGGTGTCCACGACCTTTTTGATAGGGGCTTCATTGGGGGCGATTCTTCTCAAAACCGCGAGGCTTGTCATGATTGAGGTCAGAGGCTGGTTGAGCTCGTGCGCGGCGGCCCCGGCGAGCTCCGCCATGGCCCCGGCCTTTTCGCTGAGCAGCAGTTTTTTTTGTGCCTCTTCAAGTAGCTGCTCGGTGATCCTCTGCTGGGTGACGTCGCGTATGTTTAGAAGGATGAGCCCATCCTTGGCAAAAAAAGAGCTGGCCGCGATCGACAGCCGCCTCTCGTCCGGTCTTTGGTCCTCGAGGCGAAAATCCTCCTTGCGACGGGTTTTTTGCTCGACGAAATCGTCCAACAAGGAGAAGAACCGGCCCCTGTCATCGGGGTCGAGCAGGACCGAGAAATAAAGGTCGCGCAGATCTGCGCTCGGCCGATTGAGGACCGATGCGGCCTGGGCGTTCACCGAGATCGTCTTTCCGTTTTTGTCGACCACCACCATGCCTTCGTGAGATTCGACGAAAAACTCTTCGAAGCGCTCGAGGGTCTTCTCACGATGCTGCGCTCTGGCGACCTCCTGTCGGACCCGGCGCAAGAGGTCGAGGCTGCCGGAGACCCGGCGCAGGTGGCTGCTGACGCGGGTGCAAAAGCCGATGGGTCGAAACGAGCGATTGATGACGTCGTCGGCGCCGGCGTCGATGAGGAGCTCCAAGGAGGCGTCATCGAGGTCTTCGACGAGGACGATGATGGCCAGCTCGTCCGCGGAGGTCCCGCTTCGCAGGCGCCGGCACGCTTTGCGCACCTCGTCGAAGCCCATGGCGAGGTCGATCAAGACGAGGCGCGCCGCGGGCTCGCGGCCTATGAGGGCGATGTTTTCGCTGAACGTGACCGATGCCGCACCTCTGAGACAAGATGCGAGCAGTTCGCCGATCCCATGGCGAATGGCCGAGTCTTCCGAGATGACGAGGATTTTCGCGCCTTCGAACACCCTTGTAGTATACTGGAGTCCCGCTGCCTCCCAAAGCGGTTACTGCGAAAACCCGAGATAGAAGGGACCGATGAAGATCGTAGAAAGGGCGAAACGGGCACGCGCAACCGTCCGGTTCGACTTGTTCGGTTTGAGCCTCGGTGTCTTCGCGAGCCTCTCCCAGGTGATCTTGATGCGAGAGGCGCTGGCCTCGGGCTCGGGTAATGAGCTGCTGATCGGCTTGGGTTTCGCGGCTTGGCTTCTCGGGGTCGGACTCGGCGCGGCGGCCGCGGGAAGGCTCCCTCCCAGGGCGGCGGCGGCGGTAGCCCTCGTCGCGGCGGGCCCGGGAGTCATCGGGTGCTTCTTCACAGCTCGTTTGCACCGAACGATCACGGATGTCCCGGTGGGCGGGGAGCCGCCTTTGCATGTTCTCCTGGGTATCCTCGCCCTGTCCTTGGGGCTCGCGGGCGCCACAGCGGGCTTCATCTTTACGGCGGCGTCTCGGGCCGAGTCGGCAGCAAAGCGCCCTGTCAGCCGTCTTTACGCGGTGGAAGCCGTCGGGGCGCTCGTGGCGGGTGTGGCGTTTCCCTTTGTCTTGGCGGGCAACGTCGCGCACTTGAGCGTGCTCGTGGGCGCGTGGGCCCTGCTCGCCGCCTCAGGCACCGGGGCAGTCGTAAAAGGGCCGAGGAGACGGTGGCTCGTCGCCTCCGTGGTCGCGGTCGCGGCCGTGCTTTTAGCCTCCGGTGTGCCCGAGATTTTGGATCGCCGCGCTCAAAAGGCGGCCTTCGACGCGCTCGGGGTCTCGCAGGAGCTGCTCGAGAGCACAGACAGCCCCTACGGCCGGGTCAGCCTGGGCCGCAGCCACGGCCAGTACGAGCTCGTCATCGACGGCCGCGTGAGCCGCGTTTTTCCCGATCACTGGGAGCGCCCCTTGCTCATCGATCTCGCTCTCTTGCAGCATCCAGGCCCCCGCCGGGTCCTCATCGTGGGAGGCGGGGCGAGCGACCGGCTGGCGCCGGCGCTCGATCACGGTGTGGAGGAGCTCGTCTTGACCCACGTGGACCAGGCGACCCACGAGATCACCGGCCCCTACCGGCCTTCGAGCACCGCTCGGGTGCTCGAGGACCCGCGGGTAAAGGTGGTTCGAAGAGACGGCCGGGAGCTCATCGCCAAAACGCGGGATAGCTACGACGTCATCGTGGTGGCGGCGCCTCCACCGGTCACGGGCGGGGCGAATCGCTACCACACCGTTGAATTCTTCGAGGCGGCCCAAAAAGCTCTGCGCAAAGGGGGCTCCCTCACCGTGGAGGCGCCGGGGGGTGCCACCATCTTGGCTCCCGAGGCCGCGCAGGCGACGGCCGGCGAGCTGCTCAGTCTCGAACGGGCGTTTCGGCATGTGGTCTTGTCCAGGGGAACCAAGGTGCTGCTTCACGCGTCCGACGAGCCGGGCGCGGTCAGTCCGGAGCCCGAGGTCCTGGCCGCGAGGTTGGCCGCCCGCCCGGCGGCTCGCGAGAGGGTGAGCGCCTCTCGCATCGCCGAGGCCTATGACCAACGGGCGCTGGCCGACCTGCGAGCCCGGCTCGGGGAGGTGGTCGCCGTCCCCAACACGGACGTCCGGCCGCTGTCATTTCTGCTCAACCTCAGCCTGTGGGAGAGGAGCCTGCCCGGCGCCGACCCATCCTCACCTTTGACCTTCACCTCGGCCGCGGTGAGGCTCGGGTGGTGGACGGCTCTCTTGCCGGGCGCTCTATGGCTTACGTGGCGGACGCTTCGGATGCGCCGGACCAGGACCGGCTCAAAAGACTCCATGGTGTCGCTGTTTACCACCGGCGCCGCCGGCATGACGGCGGACGTGCTCGCGCTCTACGCGTACCAGACGGCCTCGGGGCGGCTCTACCAAGGGCTGGCCCTCATGGTGGGGCTCTTCATGATAGGGGTCGCCGCCGGGACGATCCTCGCCCGGCGCAGATGGGCAACAGGCACGAGAAGGATCGCGGTCGCGACGGATGCCTGGGCCGCGGGGTTCTTCGCCGCCTCAGCGCCCATCGTACACTTCGGAATCGGCAGCGTCCCCTTGCTCTGGGCCTTCTGCGCGGCCTCTGGTTTCATCACCGGGATAGCGTTCCCGGTCTACCTGGCCCGGGCCTGCGTGACCGCTGGAGGGGACGAGCGGCGCCACGCGGCCAAGGCAGAGGCCGCCGATCACTACGGCGCGGCCTTCGGGGCGCTCCTGGGAGGCGTCGTCTGGCTCCCGGTCCTGGGGGTCGCCCGAACGTGTCTGGTCTTAGCTGGCCTCAAGCTCCTGTCCGCCATCGGTCACGCCGCCGTGCCTGCCCGTCGTCAATGAGGTTTTGTTTCTCCTTATGAGATGATTTTTGCGCTTTTTGCTCTTCGTTTGTGCGTTTCACAATGTGTATGCTAAATTTGCGTCT
>JAABTR010000298.1 GCA_011389755.1 Deltaproteobacteria bacterium
GAGCCTTTTCGGTCTTTGGGGACCAAATGGTCCTCTTCTTAGTTTTTAATCGGTCGCGCTGGCAAAAACTTTAGAAAAAAAAGTCTCAAAAAAAAAATCGTCACCACGTCGTCGGTCGCCTATTGTGGTCCAGCGTCTTAAAAAAAGGAGCAAGGCTATGGGACGATATATCTGCGCCATCGATCAAGGGACCACACAGACCACCGTCTTGATCTTGTCCGAATCGATCGACATCGTCGGAAAACACAGCAGCGAGTTCGACCAGATCTACCCCCACCCCGGCTGGGTGGAGCACAATCCGGAGCAAATCTGGAGCTCAGTTGTAAAAGGACTGCGAGCCGCCATCGAAGACGCGGGGATCCGCGCTGACGAGATCGCCGCCATCGGCATCACCAACCAGCGCGAGACCACCGTTTTGTGGGAAAAGGCCACCGGCCGCCCGGTCCACAACGCCATTGTCTGGCAATGCCGCAGAACAGAGCCCATGTGCGAAGAGCTGCGCGCTCAAGGCTTCGAAAGCGAGTTCCAAGACAAGACAGGGCTGGTCCTCGACCCCTACTTTTCGTGCACCAAGCTGTCTTGGCTCCTGGACAACGTCGATGGAGCCGCCGCGCGGGCGCGCAGAGGCGAGCTGGCCTTCGGCACCATCGACAGCTACCTCGTCTGGAAGCTGACCGGGGGACGCTCCCACGTGACCGATCCGAGCAACGCCTCTCGAACCGGCCTCTACGATATACGCACGCGTCGGTTCGACGAAGATCTGCTCGAGAAGTTCGCGGTTCCACCGAGCCTTCTGCCCCGGGTCGAGCCCAGCAGCGCGGTGGTCGGTCACACCGCGGGTGTCCCCGGCCTGCCCGACGAGATCCCCATCGCGGGGATCGCCGGCGATCAACAGGCCGCGCTTTTCGGCCAGCTCTGCTTCGAGCCGGGCAGCGCCAAGTGCACCTATGGCACCGGGGCCTTTCTCATGCTCAACACCGGCGAACAACTGGTCCGTTCACAACACGGGTTGCTCACCACGGTGGCGTGGCAGGTGGGTTCCGAATTCTCCTATGCGATAGAAGGCAGCGTTTTCGTGGCCGGGGCCGCGGTCGGCTGGCTGCGCGACGGGCTCGGGATCCTGAGCAGCGCCGCCCAAGTGGAAGAGCTGGCCCGTCAGGTGAAGGACTCTGGAGGCGTCATCTTCGTCCCGGCGCTCGCCGGCCTGGGCGCCCCCCACTGGAAGTCGGACGTCCGGGGCGTCATCCGGGGCATCACGCGTTCCACCACCCGCGCGCACCTGGCGCGGGCGTGCCTAGACGGCATCGCGCTCCAGGTGGCCGATCTCATCGCCAGCATGGACAGCGCCGCTCCTCGGCCCATCCACGAGCTGCGGGTCGACGGCGGCGCTGCCGCCAATAACCTTTTGATGCAGATTCAAGCGGACCTGCTCGCGAGGCCCCTGGTGCGTCCCGTCGCCTTGGAGTCCACCGGTATCGGCGCCGCCCTGCTCGCCGGGTTGGCCGTCGGCGTGTGGAGAGACCGCGAAGACGTCAAGAAAAATTGGAGCGAGGACCGCCGCTTCGTCCCCAACGAAGAGACCGAAGAGCTCGCTGCGCTCAAAAAAGCGTGGTCCGAGGCGCTCACCTGCCTGTGAATGGACCTTTAACAAAGATCCAACGAACCGAGTCACCGTCATACAAATTACATACCAAAATAAAATGGCACACAAGATGATGATACCTCTTGATTTCCGTCAAGCCGGTCGTATCTAATCACCTTCAAAGGGTTCTTCGGTCGTTCGAAGGACGGGCTCTGGCGAAACCAGCCCATACGTTTCGCAAAAGCCCCAATGATAGGTTTGTGTATGGGCAAGGAGAAGGGAAAAACAGTGAGAATCTATGTGGGAAACATGCCTTTTAGTATGGACGAAACGCAACTACGCTCGCTCTTCGAGCCATACGGGCAAGTCGCAACGGTCGATATCATAACCGACCGGGAAACGGGGAGACCGCGGGGGTTCGGTTTCGTGGAGATGCTTCACGAAAACGAGGGACGCACCGCCATTCAAAGTCTCGAGGACTACGCTTCAGAGGGGAGGACCTTGAACATCAACGAAGCCCGCCCGCGCGAAAACCGCGGCGCCGGCGCCGGCGGCGGCGGCAGCAGGCGTCCCCGCCCGAGCGGTGGTGGTCGCGGCTTCTACGGAAATGACGGAGGTCGAGGCCGCTTCTAATCGTCTCCCGACTGTCGCGCCTTCCTTGTAATTCTCACAATCCGCTCACATCAAAGCTTCGAGACGCGTTTCGCGGGGCTCGAATTTCTTCTTTTGTGCGTTGTAGCAGACCTGCGCACAGGAGATGCGAGGATCGTGGGTGAAGAAAAGGTGCCCACCTTGGGCTGCGAGTCTCTCCTCCAGGTGCCGCTTTTCGTCAATAAGTCTCTCTGGAAAACGATCGTAGCCCATGGTGACCGGCAGGTGAACCCACGCAGCTCCGGGGACCAGATCACCCGCGAAAACGAGCTCGGTGTCTTGCAGGGCGATGTGAGAGAGCATCATCCCCGGGGTGTGCCCGTCCGAGAAGGTAAAACCGATGACCGGGTCGGGCGGCGGCGTCGCCTCGTCCACCAAAACGAGCCTCTCCGAGGCTTCGAGCAGCTCGTGCAAGGCCGGAAGAAAAGAGACGCGGTCTCTCAGATGCGGGCTCGTGGCTCTCTCCCACTGCCTGGCACCCACCCAGACTTCGGCGCGGGGAAAGACCAGCCGCGCCGGCCCCTCTTCGTAGCCGCTGAGCATCCCTCCGGCGTGGTCGAAGTGCAGATGCGACAAGACGACGACATCTATATCCTCGGGCGACATCCCGGCCCCATCGAGCTGCGCAAGCAGCCGATTGCCAGGCTCGAGGACGCCGTAACGATCGCGCAGGGCCGGATCGAAGAAATTCCCGATCCCGGTCTCGAACAAAAAGTTCCGCCCGCCGATCCGCGCCAAGAGGCAGCGACAGGCCAGCTCGATGCGGTTCAGGTCGTCGGGCGGTATCCAGCGGGACCACAGCGCCTTGGGGACGTTGCCAAACATGGCGCCGCCGTCGAGGCGCTGACGGTTACCCTCCAACACGCGAAGCTCTATGGAGCTCATAGAAAACCTCCTCAATCAGTCCGAATGTCTTGTTTAACCGAAATATGCCAAGACAGAAACACTGGTGTGAATCCGACCGCCGAAGAGCTCTTTTTCGTCGACAATTCGCCCCGTTTCGCACAGACTCCCTTACTCGAAATGACGCATCTTCTCAAAAACTCGAGTCCTGCTTCTCTCGCCAAAAACCGGGTTGTGTTCATCGACCAGATGCGCGCGATCGCCATCGGCATGATGCTCTTCGGCCACACGATGCAGCACTACCTGGCCGAGCCCTGGCGCTCGAGCGAGGCGTGGCAGCGATACCAGTTTGTCAGGGGGGTCACCTCGACGTTGTTCCTCCTGGTCTCGGGCTTCTCCTTTGCCGTGGCCACCTACAAACACTGGGGCGACTACCTCACATGGAGCAAGCGCCTCGGCGGGAGGCTGCGCAGGGTCTGGCTCTTGTTCTTTTTGGGCTACTTCCTCAACATCTGGGCTCCCACGCTGTCCCAGAGCCTCTCGACAGCGAATCCCGAACGGATCGAGCGGTTCTTGGGCTTCGGCATCCTGCAAAACGTCGGGGTGGGTTTGCTGCTACTGCACATCCTGGTCGCCACCGCCCGCACCAAGGCTCGTTTTGTCGTTCTGTGCGCCTTCGCCCTCGCAATCATCCTCGTCTCGGCGCCCTTGACCTACTCATCGAGCTTCCACAGCGCCGCTCCCGGATGGGTCACGGCCATGCTCAACATGCACGGCAGATCCCTCTTCCCGGTCGTGCCGTGGACCGGATACATGCTGGTGGGGGTTTTATTCGGCCACGCCTTCGCCATCGCGAGCGATGACGTTGCCCGGCGCCGGGTCTTCGTCGTCGCGTCCTTGTGCGCGCTCGCCTTGTTCGGGTGGGAGGCGCTGGTCCGAAGCCCCGAGGCGCTCAGGCTCTTTCCCTACGCGGGAGCCTGGCCCAACACCCCCGGATTCTTCTTCGCGCGGCTCGCCTGCGCGTTGCTTGTCATGAGCGGCTTGTACGCGCTGGGCCGAAAGGCCATCGTCGCGCCCAAGTTGTCGTTGGCGCTCAGCCGAGAGACGCTGTTCATCTACTTTTTTCACATCTATATCGTCTACTCGGTGCCGCGGCTCCTCAAAGGACCTTTCGCGCCGTCCGAGATGCACCCGCTCGCGGTGCTCCCGTTCGTCGCCTTTTTAGTGGCGGCCATGGTCGGAGCTGCTTTCGCGCTTGGGTGGGCACGCAAACACCACCCGGTCAATCTCGCGCTCTTGCGCCGAGGCCTCATTCTATCCGGCCTGGCGGTCTTCTTCTTCATCGACCGATTCACCTGGACGACGGCGGCTGTCTCTTGCGCGGTTTGTTTTGCTTGCCTGCTGGCTTACAACAGACGGGCCAAACCCAAAGGTCAGACCGAAGCGCCCGAAATGGGCGCCGGGCAGCAACGGGCGCTTGGGGCGGTGAGCCTCTTTGGGGGGAAGTCTCTTAGGAAGCGGTCGAAGTTAAGAAAAAAATTAGTTTTTTAGTCGGCTCGCCAAAAATCTCGCCGTGTGCCCCACGCCGGTCCGCAGGAGCTTCGCCAAGGAGCCCATCGCCACCACCTCTCCCCCGCCGTCGCCGCCTTCGGGTCCCAAATCGATGACCCAGTCGGCTCGCGCGATCACTTCGCGCTCGTGTTCGACCACCACCACGGTATCTCCTTTGGCGGTCAGCTCTTCGAAGACCGCCAACAGCCTTCCCACGTCGTTTGGCCCGAGTCCGCGGGTGGGCTCGTCAAAGACGTACAAGGAGCTTTGTGAGTCTCTTCGCGCGCGCTTTTTTTGTCCCAGGACACCGGCCAGGCCCAGGCGCATCTTCTCACCCCCGCTGAGGGTCGCGGCGGATTGCCCGAGCCCCAGGTATCCCAGCCCCAGCTTCTCCAAAAAAACCAACCTGGAGATGATCGAAGCGTGCCCTTCAAAAAAACCCATGGCCGACGAAACGGGCATTTTTAAAACGTCGGCAATACTGGCGCCGCGCAAGCGCGCGCCGAGCACGTCGTCGTTGTAGCGACGGCCCTCGCACGTCCTGCAAGGAATCCATACCTCGTCAAAGACCCCGAGCCCCAGCTGCTCGCGACCGCTCCCCTTGCAGCCGGGGCAGCGTCCGGCGCTCGATAGATACGAGAAATGCTGCTTCGAGAACCCCGCGGCTCTCGCTTCGCCTGTTTTGGCGAACGCGGCGCGTATGTCGTCGAACACCCCCACCACCGTCGCCGGGACGCTGCTTACGGAGTCGGCAAGGCCGCGCGGTCCAAAATTGAAGACCCGCGCGATCGCCTCGAGCCCGGGGGCGCTGTCGCAGCCCCGCGGCTTTTTATCGCGAAGGGTCGGTATCAAGACTTCGCGAACGAGCGTGGATTTGCCGCTGCCCGAGACCCCGGTGATCGCCGTGACGGCTCCCAGGGGCAGCTCGACATCGATGCTCTTCAGATTGCGCCTTCGCGCGCCTTTCAAAAATAAACGACCGGAGTCGTTTCTCATGGGTTTGTCGGCGCCGATTTTTGTTTGGCGAATACCTTCGGTGCGACTCTCGGGCGTGCCCTGCCAGGTGATCGTCCCTCCCTGCTCGCCCGGCCCCGGCCCCAGCTCCACGATCCAGTCAGCCGCCAAAACGACCTCCCGATCGTGCTCCACGGCCAAGACCGTGTTGCCCCTCGCCACGAGCTCTCGAATCGCCTCGATGAGTCTCTTCGTGTCCCGCGGATGCAGGCCCACCGTCGGTTCGTCGAAGACGTAGAGCACATCGGTCAGCCGCGAACCTATGGCCGCGGCGATGCGCAAGCGCTGGAGCTCGCCACCCGACAGCGACGGCGTGGGGCGACCAAGGGGCAGGTAACCGAGGCTCAGCCCCGAGAGGTTCTCGAGCCTCATGGCCATCTCACTGCGCAGCCTCGCGACGGCTTCTTGCGGCTTTTCCCCGAGCGACGCGAGCCAAGCGAGGGCGCCGTCGACCGTCAGCTGCAGCACCTGGGGCAACCGCAAACCTGCAAACCGCACAGAGGCGGGCACAGGAGCGAGCCTCTGTCCACCGCAAGCGTCGCACGGGGCGTCGGTCATGAGAGCCAAAAGATCTCCCAGCTTGGCACAGGTGGCCCTCTTGCGCTCGAGCTCCTCTTGCACCAGGCCGGCAAAGCCTCTCCAAACCGTTCTAAACGAATGAGACCCAGACCTTCCCTTGCGCTCGAAGTTCCAGACCACCTGGTATTCCCGTTCGCCGGTCCCCAGCAAAGCCAAGCCCTGAGCCTCTGCGGTCAGCTCCTGCCAGGCGAGGGAAAAATCCACGCCGTGCTGCCGTCCCACCTCATGCAAAATCGCCATGTGCCGATCGCCCGGCTGCGTGTAGAACGCGCCGGTTCGCGTGCCGCCCATCGCCCCTTTTGCGATGGAGAGCCGCGGATGCGTCACCAGCTTTTCGGGGTCGCAGCGTTCCACGATCCCCAGCCCCGAGCACGCGGAGCACGCGCCTTGCTCGTGGTTGAAAGACAGCATTCTCGCCGTCAACGGGCCCCCATGGGCGAAATCGCACCTCGGGCACCTTCCGCCTTCGACGGGGAGGTCGCAAGAGGGGCAATAGACGGCGCCGGCTCTGGCGAAGAGCAGCCGCAGAAGATCGTGCACATCCGCCGCGGTGGCGACGATGGAGCGCGGATTTTTCGCTTCGTTTTTCTGGTCCACGGCCACCGCCGGGAGCATGCCCGAGATCCGGTCGACCTCGGGTCTGGGCACCTGCTCGAGGAAGCGCCGCGAATAGGACGACAAAGACTCGGCAAAGCACCGCTGGCCTTCGGCAAAAATGGTGTCGAAGGCCAGCGAAGACTTGCCGCTGCCCGACGCTCCGGTGACCACGGTGAGCTTCCGGACGGGGATGTCCACGTCTATCGATTTGAGGTTATTGGTCCGAA
>JAABTR010000299.1 GCA_011389755.1 Deltaproteobacteria bacterium
TGCCCGACGCTCCGGTGACCACGGTGAGCTTCCGGACGGGGATGTCCACGTCTATCGATTTGAGGTTATTGGTCCGACCCCCCCGCAGGCGGATCGGAGCGTCGGCGGCGCAGTTCGGGCGCGAAGAGGCCAGGGGAAGCCGCTCACGCCGCGTTGGCGAGATGTACGCATCGAGAGCGCGTCCCGTGTGAGAGCCGGTCTTCTCCCATCGCCCTGCCAGCTCCCGAGGCGTCCCCCGGTCCACGACGCGGCCGCCGCCGGCGCCGCTTCCCGGTCCGAGATCGATGACGGCGTCGGCCGCGCATATGAAATCCAGATCGTGCTCGACCGCGACAACGGTGTTTCCCTCTTGTGCGAGGCGCCGCAACGCGCTCGTCAGCACGGCGACGTCGTCGAAGTGAAGAGCGCAGGTGGGCTCGTCGAGCACGAACAATGTGCGCCCTGAAGAGGGGCGGGCGAGCCTGGCCGCCAGCTTCACCCTCTGGGCCTCGCCCCCGGACAGGGTGGAGGCCGGCTGACCGAGCTGGAGATAGGCGAGGCCCACCGAGTCGAGGGCTCTTAGGATGCGAGCGGCGACGCGGTGATCTTCAAAGGTCTCCAGGGCCTGGGAGACGCTCATCTCGAGGACCTGGGCGATATTCCAGCCCCGGTACCGAATCTGCAAGGTCTCCTCGTCGAACCTCTTTTTATCGCACGCCGGGCACGGGCTCTGGGCCTGCCCGAGGAACATCAGCCCCACCGACACGACCCCCGCCCCTTCGCAGGTCTCGCAGCGCCCACCCTTTAAGTTGAACGAAAAGCGGCTCTTGCTCCAACCCCGCCTCTGGGCCTCCTCTTGCTTGGCAAAGACCGCCCGAATTTCGTCGAAGAGCTTGGTGTAGGTGGCCGGGTTGCTCCGCGGGGTGCGGCCGATGGGAGATGAATCGATGACGACGACCTCGCCTATGTCTTCGGCTCCCAAAATTTGCGCGCACCCCTCGAGGCCGCCGCTCGATCCTCGGCTCAGGAGCGAGCTCGCCAGAACGTCGACCACCAGGGTCGTCTTGCCCGCGCCCCCCACCCCGGTGACCACGTTCAGCGCGCCTTTGTAGAACGCGACGTCGATGCCTTCGAGATTGCGCTTGCGAGCACCGCGCACCACCAGACGAGGGCTTGATCGAGAAAACTTCGCCGCGGTGTCCTCAAACGCCTTCGGCGCAAAAAGGTGCGCCGCTGTTCGGCTGCCCGCGGCCTTCGAGCTTCCGAGCTGACTCGTCGGGCCGGAAAATATGAGCTGTCCGCCCCCATCTCCCGCGCCGGGACCCAGATCGACGATCCAATCCGAGGCGAGCATGGTCTCGGCGTCGTGCTCCACGACGAGCACGCTGTTTCCGGCGTCGCGCAAGCGCCCAAGGACCGCGAGGAGCTTGGCGCTATCCCGAGGGTGGAGCCCGACGGAGGGCTCGTCGAGCACATAGATGATCCCACGCAGATCGATAGCGGCCTGGTTGACCAGCCGGATGCGCTGCGACTCACCTCCCGAGAGCGTCACCGAGCTGCGATCGAGGGTGAGATACCCGAGACCCAGCTCGTCGAGCATCCCCGCGCGGGCCACGATCTGGGAGGCAAGGTGGGCCCGGGCGTCGAGCCCCTCGCCTCTGCGGGATGCGAGCGGCTCGAACCTGCGCAAGAGCTCTTCGATGGACATCCGCCCCATCTCGACTATCGAGAGGCCCTCGTAAACGACATTGCGGGCCTGCGCGTTCAAACGGCTGCCTTTGCACTCCGAGCACGGGCGTGAGCTCACAAAGCGCAGGACGCTGTCGTTGCGGCTGCGCGCCAAGATCTGCTCGATGACCGGCACGATGCCTTTGTAATATCCTTCTTCACGGGGCCTCGCGGTGATCCCTGTCCATTTGAGACGCGACTCGAGGGTGTGCTTGCCGTAGGGAACCTTGATGCGATCTGAGCCGTACAAGACCACGCGCCGCTGCTCTTCGGTCAGCGCGTTCCAGGGCGTATCCACATCGAAGCCGTGCACGCGACACACCTGATCGAGCACGTCGACGGTCACTTGGGAGTACATCAGGTATCCGTTCGGCGTGGTCACCGCCAAGGCCCCGCCGCGGATGCTCTTTGAAGGTTTCGCGACGAGCTTCGCCGGATCGACGCGGTCCTCCACGCCCAATCCCCGACACGCCGAGCAGGCGCCGTGGGGCGTGTTGAACGAGAACGAACGCGCCTCGAGCGCGGGCCTTTCACCTCGGCACCCGGCGCACCGCAGCCCCTGCCCAAGGATCTCTTCGTAGGGACGTCCGCAACTTGGGCACAGCGCCGTCCCACAGCGGGAATACAAAAACCGCAGCTTGTCCCACAGCTCGGTGAGGGTCCCCACCGTGGAGCGCGGGCTGCGCACCACGGTCTTTTGATCGACCGCGAGCGCCGCCGAGAGGCCTTCGATACTCTCGAGGGCTGGTTTCTTGAGGGTTCCCCAAATGCTGCTCCTCGACGCCGCGGCCAAAAAACGACGCTGCGCCTCCGCCAATATGGTGTCGTAGGCAAGGGATGACTTCCCGGAGCCGGACGGCCCCGTAAAAACCACCAGCGATTTTTTTGGTATTTCGAGGTCTATGTCTTGGAGATTGTGTTCGTGCGCTCTTTTGAGCCTTACGGAATTGGACATGCTTTTTAGTCTCCTAAATCTCAGACAAAATCGACCTAAAATTCCCCGTCGGGCGCGCGTTTACGTCGATGGGGCAAAAGAGTTATAAATGCGTGGGCACTCATCGATTTGAAAGGAAAGGTTTCCATGTCTTCTCGCACGTTCTATCTCCTGTTCGGCGCCGGGCTCAGCCTCTGGGCGGCCGGAGCCGGATACGGGTGCAAGACCGCACCGCCCCCCCGCGGCCCTTCTGACGAGACCGCAGGGCCTGCGACCATAGAAACCGCGCTTCCCTCGGGCGCAGCAGTGATCATCGAATCATCGCGCACCCCGGACGCCGGCTCAAAGGCGCCTTCTTTCCCCTACTCCAACAACCGCGAGAGTGTTTCGGCCAAGGACGCGCAAAAAAAGCCCTTCGATCTGCCGGCCTTCTACAAAGCGGTCAACGTCATGGAGCCGACCCTCTCGCCGGACGGATCTGGGCTGCTGTTTACAAAAATGCGTTACGATCTCCCGTCCGGGCGCAAGCTCACCGAGATCGTCCATGTTGATCTCAGCACCGGGTCGCTCAGGCAGATGACCCAGTCAGACGGCCGCAGCTTCTCGCCCGCCTGGCACCCCTCGGGGCGCAGTTTCATCTTCTCGACCTATCGAAACGAAACCACCGAGCTGTGGACCATGCCGGTGGACGGCGGCGAAGGGAGGAAGCTTTTGAGCTTCTCCACCGGAATCAGCGCGGCTCGCTTCGCGCCCGACGGGGAGAGAATCGCGTTCATCTCATCGGTCTTTCCCGATTTGGGCGCCGACGAAAAGTCTTCTGCCGCGCTCTTGCGAGACATTGGCGACAGCCCCTTCAAAGCCCACGTCGCCGAGCACCTCTTGTACCGCCACTGGAACTTTTACAAGGACGGCCGGCGCGACCACATCATGGTCCACGACCTCAAGACCGGAACGACCAGCGATGCCACCCCCGGCGATTTTGACTCGCCTGTTTTCAACCTGTATTCGGCGGGAGGCTTTGATTTTTCCTCGACCTCCTCCGAGCTGTGCTTTGCCAGCAACCGCGAGCCCAAAGACGCCCAGGCCTGGACCACCAACGCAGACCTCTTCGTCGCGCCGCTGGGGGGAGGGCCGGCAAAAAACATCACAGCCGATAACCCGGCCTACGACGGTTATCCGCGCTACAGTCCGGGCGGCCGTTTCATCGGCTACCTGCGCCAGAGCATCCCGGGCTACGAGTCGGACCGGTTCCGCATCGCGCTTTACGACCGACAAAACGGACAGACCCGCGTCCTCACCGAGGGCTTCGACAACCAGATCCACGACTTCGCGTTTACAAAGGGCGAAAAAAAGATCGTCTTCCAAGCCGCCGTCAAGGGGCGCTACCCCCTGTTCGAGCTCGACGTCGAGACCGCGGACATCCGTCCCATCGAAGAGATCCCGTCT
>JAABTR010000300.1 GCA_011389755.1 Deltaproteobacteria bacterium
AGGCATGGACTCAAAGGGCAAAAAGCAGATCATCCGCGCCCAGGTCCCCATGTCGGAGCTGCTCCAGTACGGACCGGATCTCGACTCGATAACCGGCGGACGCGGCGGCTTCTCTGTGGGATTCTCCCACTACGACGAGCTGCCGGCCAACCTGACCGAGAAGGTCGTCGCCGAATTCAAGGGCGAAGAAGAAGAGGACTAGAGGTTCTTTTCTCCCCGCCTCTTTTAGCCTTCTCGAGCCATGATCGATCAACCTTACGCGTCAGCCTATGAGCTCGGACCCATCCGGCCCCCGAGCGAGTCCACGAGCCTCCTCGTGCGGGTGACGCGGAACTGTCCGTGGAACACGTGCGCCTTTTGCTCTGTCTACAAGGGCCGGCGATTCGAAAAGCGAAGCGTCTCGGACATCAAGGCCGAGATCGATCTCATCGCCCGGACCGCGGCCGCTCTTCGCGAGCGTTTTTCCGTGGGCCCCGAAGAGGGACTCGATTCGAGCTGCGCCCTCGAGATTTTGCGCAGCCTGGCGGCGAGCACCGCCGAAAAACACACCGCCATGTGGCTCCAGCGCGGGGCAAAGCACGTCTTTTTGCAAGACGCCGACTCGCTGGTCATACCGCCGCGCAAAATCGTCGAGATCCTCGAACATCTAAGGAGAAGATTTCCCCAGGTATCTCGAGTCACGAGCTATGCCCGCTCGCGGACACTGGTGGCGCGCAGTGAAAAGCAGCTCCGCGAGATGAAAGACGCCGGACTCACCCGCATACACATCGGACTTGAGAGCGGCAGCGACCGGGTCCTCAAGATGGTCTCCAAGGGGTGCCGCTTTGACCACCACGTAGAGGGCGGGAGGCGTGCGGTCGAGGTCGGCTTCGAGGTCTGCTGCTACGTCATGCCCGGGCTCGGGGGCAGAGCGCTGAGCCGGGAGCACGTCGAGAAGACAGCCGAAGCGATATCGAAGATCGCCCCGGGCCACTTAAGGTTGCGGACTTTGTGGATCGATCCGGGGTCGCCGCTGCGACGAATGGCCGACGACGGGCTATTCGAGCCCCTCGAGGAGCACGAAGTGGTCCAAGAGATACGAGACATGCTCTTGTCTATAAAGAGCGGCGCTTCGGTGAACACCCGGGTGGTCTCCGATCACGACAGGAACCTTCTGCTCGACGTCGAAGGGGCGTTACCCGGGGACCTGGGCGAGTTGGTCGCGGTGTGCGACCGATTCTTGACCCTCGATCCGGACGAGCGGGACGGATTTGTGGCGGGCAGACGGGCGGGCTTGGTGAGCGGACTGGGACGTTACTTAACGTTGGACCCCGTCGAAAAAGACCGGCTGGTCGAGCTCGCAAAAGAGCTCAAGGCGGCCGGAGGGGGCTCTCTCGTCAAAGGAATGATGGACGGCCTGCGCCGACGGTCGATTTAGCCCTCAGCCTCCGAAGAGCTTCTTGAAAAACCCTTTTTTGTCGCCGTCCTCGTCGGGATCATCGCCGTCCTCTTTGAGCTCGGAAGAATCGGGAACAGGGACGTTGGCGTTGGAGGGATCGGGACCATCTCGATGATAGATGTCGAGATTCTCCTTGCGGCACGCACTTTCCTCTTCGATGTCGATGTCGACGTCGATCTCAGGGTCCGAGGGCTCGACAAAGGAGTCTTGCGGATGAACGAGAGAGGAGCTCTCCTCTTGTGCTTGCACCTCTTGTGCGAGCGCCTCCATTCGCCTGCGCTGAGCCATCTTCTTGATGAGGCCGGGAGGCAGGGCGTCGTCTGGGAGCGTCTCTGGAGCTTCGTCAGACGGGGTGATTACGATGTGCGGGGGGTGGCTCGGGATGCGCTGGGGTCTCAGGTAAACGTCGTCCGCGATGGCCTCGAAGACGTCTTGATCGGTGGCGACGGGCGCATCGTAAACAGGCATGGGAGAGGAGGGTTCGGCCTGGTCGATTTCCTCGATCTCCTCGATCTCCTCGATCTCTTCGATCTCTTCGATCTCTTCGATCTCTTCGATCTCCTCGACGGGCTCGTTGAGGTCTGACCGCCGCAAGTTCTCGGT
>JAABTR010000301.1 GCA_011389755.1 Deltaproteobacteria bacterium
CTTCGATCTCTTCGATCTCTTCGATCTCTTCGATCTCCTCGACGGGCTCGTTGAGGTCTGACCGCCGCAAGTTCTCGGTGGAGGGATCGAATTCGTACCTGGGCCGCGAAGGTTCGCCATAAGGTGGGTTTGCGATATTTTGCGACAGGTCCGGATTGTCATCCCACCAGTTGGGCTCCTCGTCGACGGACTCGATTTGTCCCGAGGATATCTCGGCAGATTCGTAGTTGGCCTTTGAACCCGCGCCCTTGACGAAGGTGGGCGGCTCCTCTTCTTGGTCAGAATTGTCTGCCCCTCCCGAGGGAGAGCCGGACGGTAAGACCAGGTCTTCGTAGGGTCCGGAGGCCTCGTCGATGGGCTCGCCCAGGCCCGTGAACTCCGAGTCCCCTTCGTCGAAGGACGGCAGCACGTCCCGGTTAACGAATGGTCCTGTGGGGTCTGGCGGCGCGTGGTCCGGCTCGGACAAAAGATCTTCATCCGGCTCGATATCCGGCTCGATGGCCCGTTCGCGAAAGGTCTGTTGCTCGAGGCCGTCAGCAGAATCCTCTTGCTCGTCCAAGTCCCCTTCAAGGTCTGCGAAGAGCTCGTCCGGCAGATCGTTGGCTGAAGGCGCCTCGGTGTCGGCCTGCGGCTCGGAGGCGATTTTTACGGGCGCCGGCGAGAATGAGACCTCGCTGGAGTGGGGACGATCCTGTTCTTCTTCTCGTTTGGAGAAGGTGCTCGCGACCTGCGGTGGATCCGAGAGGGGCGCGGGGCTGACCTCCTCGGGTTCGGAGCCCGAGGGCGCTCCAAACTCTTGTTTTTCGTCCAGTTTGGGAAAGTTTTGTAACGTCTCGTCCGACGCGGAGGTGACTTTGAGGTCCTCCGGCGGCGCCTTTTGGACCGCTTCGTCCCGGCGGTCGTCGGTGGCCCAGACCTCGTCGGGCGCTTGTGAGGGGTCCACCGGAATCTCCATCGTGGCCTGATTGTGGATGCTCGCGCGCTTGGGAAGAGGAGATTGACGGGGAGGAGCTTCGCTCTGCGCTGCGCGCGTAGTCTTGGCCGGTGCCTGGGACGTCACGGCGCCGGGCTTCACAGACTTGCCCTTGGGTTTGACCGTCTTGCCCGCGATGTCGGCGAGCATGGAGTCGATGGCGCTTAGGTTGAGACTGCTGGGCTTCGCGGTGCTCTTGCGTCTACGGGTTGAGGACGGCTCCCGGCTCGTCCTTTTCGGCGTTTGAGACTCCTCTTTATCGGCCGTGTCTTTGGAGATCGCGCTTTGCCCATCCGACGAACTGCTGCTCGTCATTTCGAGCATCGGATCGGGGGCGTCCTTTAAAGGGCTGGTTTTTTTAAAGGCGAGGACCTTTTCGATGAGCTGGGAGCTTTGGGGGTCGAGCTTGAGAAACTTGATGCCCATGCCCGGCGGGTTGCCGTCTTCGAAATCCAGGCGGGTCCAGGCGACCTCGCCGAGGCCTCTAAGGACGGTGGAGCCGCCCGCCAGCTGGAACTCGAAGCGCACCCGCGTGCCTTCAGGCCTGGGTTTTTTTGTTTTGACGAAGATACCGGTTCTCGAGATGTGCACAGCGTACTTCTCGATGAACTGCTGCGCCGTCTCATACTTGAGTCGGGCGCGGATCGCGGCCGACTTTCCCTGTGAACTGTCGTTCGAGCCCACTTTTGTCCTCGCTTGTCAAGGTTTGGCAGCCCGGGCCACCGCCTTGTAAATTCTCTCAACAGCGGCGTCCAGCCCCGCAACATCGGGTCCGCCCGCCTGTGCTAAGTCGGCGCGACCGCCGCCTCGGCCCCCGACCTCGGAAACCACCTCTTTAATCAGGTTACCAGCGTGGAGCGTCTTCGCCAGATCCTTCGTGACCGCTACGACGATGGCGGCTTTGCCGCCGTTGTCTCCGGCGAGACAAATAACGCCTGAACCGAGCTGTTGTCGCAGCCTGTCCGCCGTGTCGCGCAAAGTGGCGGGGTCTCCAATCTCGAGCCGCGTCGAGACGACCTTGACCCCCTCGATTTCGCGCGCGTTTTGCAAAGGATCGGTGCGAGAGGTCCCTCCAGAGACGAGTCTCCGCTTGAGCTGCTCGATCTCCTTGGTCAGCTCCTTTTCACGCGCCAGGATTTGGGCCAGGCGCGCGTCGAGACCCCCGGCGGAGACCTTGAGCAGCGCGGCCGCGCGAGCGAGGGCGCGGCGCCTGTCCGCAGCCCACTGTTGAGCCACCGGCCCTGCCACGGCCTCTATGCGCCGCACCCCGGCGGCGATGGACGTCTCATCGACGATGAAAAACGCGCCGATGTCGCCGCTGCGCTCGGCGTGGGTCCCCCCGCAGAGCTCGACGCTCTCTTTGCCCACGCTGACCATGCGAACCGCGTCGCCGTAGGTCTCTCCGAACAGCGCCATGGCCCCGTGGGAGCGCGCCTCGTCGTAGCTCAAGGTTTCGGTGACGACCCGGCGGTTGTCGACCACCCGCGTTGCGACGATTTGCTCGATCTCATCAACCTGGTCCGGGGTGAGCGCCTCGAAGTGAGAGAAGTCGAAGCGCAGACGGTCCGGACCTACCCATGAGCCTTTTTGGGTGGCGTGGGGGCCCAAGACCTCGCGCAGAGCGCGGTGGAGGAGGTGGGTGGCGGTGTGGTGCCTGCGTATGGCCGCTCGTCTATCGGAGTTCACCCGGAGCGTGTACGTCTCACCCTTGCGAAGGGAGCCCGACGTCCCGACTTCGACGCGGTGGACGAAGAGCTCGGGTATTGGACGCGCGGTGCTCGTGACGCGAGCTATGCCGGCGTGCGCGGTCTCGATGTCACCGCTGTCGCCGACCTGTCCCCCGGACTCGCCGTAAAAAGGCGTCTTGTCGAAGATGACTTCAGCGCTGTTGTTCTCCTGTAGGACGTCGACCAGCTCCCCGTCCACGATGATGGCTTTGACCTCGGCGGCGCACTCGAGGGTCTCATAGCCCTTGAATTCCGTGGCGCCGAGGGTGTCTTTGATGGATTGGTAGATGGGGTCGAGGGCCTTGTCGCCGATCTTTCCCGCACCGGAGACGAGCTTGTGCTTGCGCTCGGCCTCGGCGTAGCCAGAGGCGTCGATGACAAACCCGTCCTCTTCGCCGATGACCTTGATGAGATCCCGTGGGAAGCCGTAGGTGGCGGTGAGATCGAACGCGAGCTCGCCGGGGAGCATCCTGCGCCCATCTTCCCCGGTCTCCCAGGAGGTGTTGACGCGCAGAAGGTCGAGGCCCCGGTCCAAGGTGGCGCGGAAGCGCTCTTCCTCTTGGGAGCAGACTCTCGCGATGAGCGCGCTGTGATCGCGCAGCTCAGGGTAGGCCCCGCTCATCTCCTCGATGACCGAGGCGGCGATCTCGTGCAGGAACAGATCGCGGATCCCCAACCTGTGACCGTGCCTGATGGCGCGCCGCATCACCCGGCGCAAGACGTACTCCCGGCCGGTCTTCTCCGGGAAGATGCCCTCGGCGATGAGGAACGAGGCCATGCGGGCGTGATCCGCGATCACCCGCATCGAGACGTCGTCCTTTTCGTCCGCGCCGTATTTCTTGCCCGCGATCTTGGCCGCAGCGTGGATGAGCGGCCTGAAGACGTCGGTGTCGTAATTGGAGTCGACGCCCTGGAGCACCGACGCGATGCGCTCGAGGCCGGCGCCGGTGTCGATGCAGGGCCTGGGAAGCGGAAGGAGAGGACCTCCCACAGTGGTCACATTGTATTGCATGAACACCAGGTTCCAGACCTCGAAGAAGCGCTCTGCGTTTTCCATCACCGCAGGCCCGAACTTGTCACCTCGGTCGAAGTGCACTTCAGAGCACGGTCCGCAGGGGCCGGTGTCGCCCATGGCCCAGAAGTTGTCTTTGGCGCCGCAGCGCACGATGCGCTCGGCCGGAACCTTGACGACGTCCCTCCAGATCCTCTCGGCCTCTTCGTCCCTCGGGGCGCTGTCATCTCCTTCGAAGACCGTGACCCACAGGCGATCGGGGTCGAGTCTCAGTCCGCAGGTGAGCAGCTCCCACGCGAAGGTGCAGGCGCTCTCCTTGAAGTAGTCGCCGAACGAGAAGTTGCCCAGCATCTCGAAGAAGGTGTGGTGGCGACTCGTGCGCCCGACATTTTCAAGGTCGTTGTGTTTGCCGCTGATGCGGATGCATTTTTGAACGCTCGCCGCCCGGGGTGCCGGGGCGGCCTTGCGGCCGACAAAGATATCTTTAAAGGGAACCATGCCCGCGTTCGTGAACATCAATGTGGGATCATTCGAAGGCACGAGGGGCGCTGACGGCAGCACGAGGTGTTCTTTATGTTTAAAGAAATTCAGAAATTCTTCGCGGATCTCGAAGGTTGAGTGAGCGCTCATGGAGTTCTTTCGTCTACGGTTTACGGTTCGAAGTTGCAGGTCCCTGTGCTCAATATCCCATCATTAACAAATAGAATATATAAGAGAAATTAGCAAAACTGCGGGTGAGGCGCAAGATAGCAGCCATCTTGCGGACCGCTGGAGAGGTCGGCTGGGTCAGCCGAGAAGTTTGATGAGCACGGCTTTTTGAGCGTGGAGTCGGTTCTCGGCTTCGTCGAAGACCACCGACTGGGGACTGTCCATGACGTCATCGGTGATCTCGCGGCCCCGCTCGGCGGGCAGGCAGTGCATCACGATGGCGTCTTTCTTCGCCTGGGAGACCAGCTCGGAGTTGACCTGGAAGCCCTTGAGCGCCTCGGCCTTCTGGGACGATTTGTCCTTTTGACCCATCGAAGCCCAGACGTCGGTGTAGATGACGTCGGCGTCTTTGACGGCTTTTTTCGGGTCGTGAATGATCTCCACCTGTGAGAGGCCGGCTTTTCTTGTCTCCTCCAGGATCTCCGGGCTCGGGAGGGTCTCGGGGGAGGTTCCGATGCGCAGATTCATAGGGATTCGCTGGGCCATCCGCATCCAGGAGTTGGTCAGGTTGTTGCCGTCGCCCAGGTAGGTCACCGTGAGATTGTCTATGGTGCCTTTGTGCTCGAGGATGGTCTGCATGTCTCCCATCAGCTGGCACGGGTGCAAGAGATCGGTGAGCATGTTGACCACGGGGACGTCTGCGTGTCTCGCGAGCTCGGCGACATTCTCGTGGGAGAAGGTGCGGATGCAGATGACGGCGAAGTAGCGCGACATCACCTTGGCCACATCGTAGATCGACTCCCTCTTGCCGAGCTCGATCTCTTTGTCCGTGATGTAGACGGCGCTGCCGCCGAGCTGGCGGAACCCGACTTCGAAAGAGCACCGCGTCCGAAGCGACGCTTTGTGGAAGATCAACGCGCCGACGCCGCCTTTGAGAACATTCGGGCATTCGCCCTGCTTGGTTTTCTTTTTGACCTCGATGGCCAGCTCGAGATTTTCGCGGATCTCTTCGCTGGTGAAGTCCGTGACGGAAAGAAAGTCCCGCTTCATTTCAGTCCTCCTGTACCGAAAGCATATCTATCGCGTCTTCAACGAGCTGACCGACTGTCCAGTCGGCCTGGGGAGATTCATCCTCGTCGACCGAGACCTTGCGCGTGTCGCCCCGAAGCTTCTCCAGAGCGTCCACGGCAGAAGCGTCCCCGAGCTCGGCCAGCGCCTCGATGGCGGAGGCCACCACCTCGGCGTTGGGGCTGGACAAGAATCTCTCGACGACCCGAACGACCTCGGGTTCTTCGACATCCACCAACAAAAAGGGCATCTCCTCGGCGCGCAGCCCGTCATCCTCGAGGGCCGATTCCACCGCCGGCATGATCCGATCGAGGCCGTGCTCGGCCATGTGGTGGAGCGCATCGCCGGAGATGAGGCGCACATCCGCGTTTGCGTGCCCGAGCCCTTCGGCCAGGGTTTGTGCCACGGCCGGGCTGTCGAGCTCTCCCATCATTTCGGCGCAGCGCAGAACACTGAACGAGACAGGGTCTTCCTCCCGGGTCTTTTTCACAGCGGCGGCGAACTGCGCCGTTAAAACTTCGACTTGCTCTTTTGGGGGCAGCTCCTCGAAACGGGCTCGCAGGCTGGCGATCTGTTCGTCCAACTCGACGATTTGTCCTATTATGTCCCTCGCGGTCGTCATGGCTTTGCTCCTTTTTCGTCTCCATCGACGCCTTTTTTAAAGAGTGACCTCGACGTCTGTTTGACGGTAGAAAGCCATATAACACCGGGTTTGTGTAAACACGAGGAATTGTTTTAGTTTCGTGTGTATTTTTTGAGATGTTGCGAATAGCGTTTCATATAGGCCTGCGCTGCCTCGTCTGGTTTGTCATGGCCCTGACGTTGGTCGCGGGGTTGTTCGTGGTCACGCAGCTTCTCAGGGTGGCGCCGCTTTTGGCGGGGGCGGGGGTGGGCCTCTTGGAGCTCCTTCACTTTTCACTCGAGACCGCGATCCCGGTGACGGCGTGGGCGGCCACGCCGGCGTTCGTGGCGGCGGTGGTGATCACGTTCGCGCAGATGGACGCGGACGGAGAGTCGGTGGCGCTCGAGGCGGTGGGTTTGGGGCGCTTGGCCCGGACGGGAGGGCCCTTGGTCTTGGTCTTGCCCGTCGCGGTCTTCGTCGCGGGCGCCGCGCTGTGGGCCGGCCCACAGGCCGCCCGGTCGGCCCGCCTCGAAGCCGTGGATTTTGCCTCCCGGGCTCTTGAGCAGCGGATCCGGCCGGGCCGGGTCACCGAGCTCGCCGAGGGGGTCTCCATTTATGTCGAGTCTCGAAAGGACGGGCTGCTATCCGGGTTGTGGATCGACGATCGCCGCTCAGTCGCGGGGCTCCAACTGGCAGCAAAGGAGGCTCGGCTGGGGATGAGGGGCGGCCGGCTGGAGCTCTTTATGGAGCGGGGCACCGTGATCATGCCCGCTGCCGATGGGGGCAATCCGGCGGCGGTGGCGTTCGAAACCCTGACCTCGTCCTTCGATCTGCGCGCTGTGCTCGATGAGCAGCTGAGTTTTTTGCCCGAAGAGCTGACCGCGTCGACAGCCCGGCTGCTCGGACCGCCCCCCAAAGGCGTGTCTGCTGCCGAGTGGGGGTTCGCCCTGTGGAGGCGGGTCGGGCAGGTCGTCGGCTTTGTCGTCTTGTGCTTTTTTGCGCTGGATTTGTCCACAAGACCGTTTTTTTCGCGGCGCGCCTTGAACATCGCGGTGGTCGCGGCGGCCTTCACGGCCTTCCATCTCGTGGGGCGCGCAGCCGAGACCGCCCTCGCCGCGGGCGGCCTCGGTGCCGAGGCCGCAGCTCTTTTGCCGTCGGCGGTCATTGCGGCCGGGTCATCATTGCGCGTGATGCTCGTCGTTGTGAAGCGCCTCTCAATGCGTTAGAAGTGGTCTTGTCCCGCTCACAAGTAGCGGTTTGCGCGAGGAGAATAACCTGATGCACATGCCAATCACAGCAGTGCCGCTGATCGGTATGCCCGGCCCGTGGGAGTGGATTGTTATCATAGGCATCGTCTTGCTCCTGTTTGGCGCCACGAAGCTCCCCAAGCTGGGCAAGGGGCTCGGCGAAGGGATCCGCAATTTCAAAAAGGGTCTCAAGGGAGATGAGGAGAAGACCGATCTCAGCGCGTCCGATGACGAAAAAGAGCGGTCGAAAGACAAAGAAAAGACGGAGGACTAAGCCATGGTGATCCGGATGGCCGCTCGTATGGGGGGGATCAAACCCTCTGTGACGCTCGGGGTCGTTCAAAAAGCCGCCGAGCTGCGCGCGAAGGGCGTCGATGTTTTGTCTTTCAGCGCCGGAGAACCCGACTTCCCGACGCCGCCTCATATCGTCAACGCGGCCAAGGCCGCCTTGGACGCCGGTCGGACCCAGTACACGCCGGTCCCGGGCATCGCGGCGCTCAGGCGCGCCATCGCGCAGCGCAGCGCGGCGGTGCGGGGCGTCGACGCGGACGAGTCCAACGTCATCGTCTCGTCCGGCGCCAAGCACGCGCTGTACGAGTTCTTTCAGGCGGTCTTGGACCCGGGGGACGAGGTTATCGTCCCGGCTCCCTATTGGGTGTCTTACCCCGACCAGGTGAGGCTGGCCGGAGGAGAGCCGGTCATCGTGCCCACCAGCGCGGATAACGCCTACTGTTTGACGCCCAAAGAGCTCGAGATGGCGATGTCCGACCGCACCAAGGCGGTGATCTTGAACTCGCCCAACAACCCCACCGGCGCCGTCTATCCCCGGGAGCTCCTCGACGAGCTGACGCGCATGACGGTGAGCGCCGGCGCCTTTGTGGTCGCGGACGAGATCTACCGCGACTTGGTGTACGAAGGGGAGCATGTCTCGCCCCTCAGCCTCGTGGATGAGCAGCACCGAGACAGGGTCTTCGTCGTGGACGGGGTGAGCAAGACCTACTCGATGACGGGGTGGCGCATCGGCTGGGGGATCGGAAACGCCGACCTCATCAAGAGCATGATCAAGATCCAGGGGCAGTCCACCTCCAACGCGACGACGTTTGCTCAGTACGGCGCTCTGGAAGCGATTAACGGCCCGCTGAGCTTCTTGACCGACTGGAAGTCCCAGTACGTCATGCGGCGCGACGCGATGCTCTCTGGGTTGGAGAGCATCCCTGGGGTCACGTGCGGTCGACCCCAGGGGGCGTTCTACGTGCTGGCCGACGTGACGCAGACCTTGTCGCGGATGGGCCCCGGCGCTGATGACGTGGCGCTGGCCGGGCTCCTCATAGATCGCGCGCGCGTGGCGGTCGTGCCGGGCTCCGCCTTTGGCGTGGGGGGACATCTCAGGCTCTCCTACGCGACCAGCCTCGAGAACATCGAGCGGGGCATGAAGAGGTTGGCTCGGGTTTTCGGCGAGCTTTAAAAAGCACGTAAAAACGATAGGTTGAACGGCATTCCACGGCGCCTCCTCACAAAAGAGTTCCAGTAACGCAGGAATTTGGGTTGACCCGGCCGAAGGCATGAGGTAATCCAATTTTCGGTGTCGGTCGCGAGACCGCCGCTCGGGGCGTAGCGCAGCCTGGTAGCGCGCTTGGTTCGGGACCAAGAAGTCGGAGGTTCAAATCCTCTCGCCCCGACAAAAAAACCAGCTACAATAATTCATTATTAAGTCAGGGCAG
>JAABTR010000302.1 GCA_011389755.1 Deltaproteobacteria bacterium
TCCACGGTCCCGGTGACATCCCGCAAGGCGTAGAGCTTGCGATCCGCGGGGGCGAGCTCAGCGGTCTGTCCGATGAGAAAGAGGCCATATTTCTCAAGCAAAGCGGTGGCTTCGTCCGCGGTGCGGTCGATGTTGAAGCCGGGGATCGACTCGAGCTTGTCGAGGGTCCCGCCTGTGTGCCCGAGCCCTCGACCGGATATCATGGGGACCCGTACGCCCAGACAGGCCACCGCCGGCGCCAGGGGCAAAGATATCTTGTCTCCCACCCCGCCGGTGGAGTGTTTGTCGATTTTGCTTCCTTTGATCGATCCGTGGTCCAGAACCTGGCCTGAGGTGAGCATGGCGCCGGTCCAGGCGCTGAGCTCTTCGGAGTCGAGACCGCGAAACACGACGGTCATGAGCAGGGCCGACATCTGGTAGTCGGGTATCTCGCCATCGGTGTAGCGCCTGATGAGGCCCCGGATGTCTTCGGGGGTGATGGCGCCGCCGTCCCTTTTGGTCCTGATGATCTCTGTCGCGCTCGCTTGCATGGCCTCTCGGTACCACGCAGGGGAGAAGCCGGGCAATAAACAAGCGCGCGGCGATGCGGGTTTTTTTTTGGAAGGCTCAAGCGCCCCGGGCGGGCGGCCTCGCGGTTGCCGATCTGCGACGCCGCTCGAAAAAGAGATAGCCCACCCAAGAAAAGGCCGCTCCTGTGGCGGCGCCCGCGAGGACGTCCAAGGGGAAATGCACTCCCAGCGCGATGCGCGACAGCCCCACCCCGGTTGCGAGCGCCAAAAATATCGGCGTCCCGAGGGGATAGAGGAAGCAAAGGTAGACGGCCGCGCCGAAAGCAGTCTGAGAGTGACCCGAAGGGAAGGAGCGATCGCTGGGGACCGGACCGGAAACGTGGACGTCCACCCCTTTTTCGGCGAAATGATTTGGGGGCCTGTCCCGATCGATAGCTATCTTGGCCAAGTTGACCACGCCTCCCGACAGCGCCACGGTGACGACGATCCCAAGCCCGTGATGGCGCAGCCTCTTTCGGTCTCGCAGGTAGATGGCCGGCAGGATGAGGAGCGCCAGGACCAGGCCGTCGCCCAGGCGGGTGACGAGGGCGAAGAGCGGTGTGAGCAGCGGGCCGCTCAGGGCATCGTTTATAAACAAGAAGACGAGTTCGTCGAGCGATGAGATGGGGCGCACCTTTCGGTTTGGGTTTTGCGGGCCGGGGCGCCCTTTAGAGTTTCCTTTTTGCGGGCGCAGCGCAACCTAAGAGATGCTCTCTGGCTTAGGGTTTTGGAACGAAGTGGCCCTCTTCTCGTGACAGGCGGTTGTTGCGCTTGACTTGAACGATGATCTCGTCCCCGGCGGAGGCCTCGATGAGAGCGTCGAAGGAGCCGTCTTCCTCGGCCAGCACCATGACGCCGTGGCCGGCGGTTTCGTTCCATACGAGGACCACGTCCCCGGGTTCGACAGACTCTTTCGGGGCCCAGGCCCGGGACCAGCCGTCCTCCTCGGGCGCGTCGATCTCGGTGATCTCCGGTGGAGGCACCGGCACGGTGGGTGTGTTGGCGCAGCCTAGCGGCGCAGAGAGCAGCGCCAAGAGCACCGCGTTTCGAACAAAACGCCTCATAGCGACGATCATCGGCTCCTCCTTCCGGCGCGCCGGGCAGCGGGCCCGCGCGATGGGATCTGTTGTTATGCTCATTCAATAAATGTACCGTTTTTAAGTAGAACACATCCTCGCCTCCCGTCCTAGGACACGGGCCGGAGGCGAGCCGGTGAGCATCCGCCAACCGAGTTGGCGGATGCTGCCAACCTCATTGCGGATTCCCGCGGCGTGACAGAGGCTCGCGAGCGCGTTCCCTATTGACGAAAACTGTGCACACGATAAGGTGCAACCTGCATTTTCTTTAGAAGAAGTTGAAGTCGAAGTATGAGCGAAATTCAAGGCAAAATCGGTAACGAAAGTCCTACAAATATCGAAGACGAGATGAAGCACAGCTATCTCGATTACGCCATGAGCGTGATCGTGGGGCGCGCCATTCCGGACTCGAGAGATGGGCTCAAACCGGTGCACCGGCGCATCTTGTTCGCGATGCACGAGCTGAAAAACTCCTACACGCAGCCCTACAAGAAGTCGGCTCGTGTGGTGGGCGATGTGATCGGTAAGTACCACCCCCACGGGGATTCGGCTGTCTACGACGCCCTCGTGCGCATGGCTCAGCGTTTCTCCATGCGCGACGTCCTCGTCGATGGACAGGGCAACTTCGGTTCGGTGGACGGCGATCCGGCGGCGGCCATGCGGTACACCGAGGTGCGCATGGCGCGCCTGGCCTCCGAGCTTTTGGGAGACATCGAGAAGGAGACCGTTAACTTCGGGACGAACTACGATGACTCTTTGAAAGAGCCCTTGGTGCTCCCGGCGGCGTTTCCGAACCTCTTGGTCAACGGCTCCAACGGGATCGCCGTGGGCATGGCGACGAATATTCCGCCGCACAACCTCGGCGAGGTCATCGACGGCGCGGTGCACCTCCTGCGCAACCCGCAGGCCACCTCCGAAGAGCTGATGGCGATCATCCCCGGCCCGGACTTCCCCACCGGCGCCACCATCCGCGGGCGCTCTGGGATTTACTCGGCCTACACCCGGGGGCGGGGCGTGATCACCGTGCGCGCCCGCGCCGAGGTCGAGGAAGACAAGGCGAGCCGAGAGCGCATCATCGTCTCGGAGTTGCCGTACCAGGTCAACAAGGCCCGCCTGCTCGAGAAGATCGCTGAGCTGGTCAAGGACAAGAAGATAGAGGGCATCTCCGGGCTGCGCGACGAGTCCGACCGCCGCGGCATGCGGATGGTCATCGAGATAAAGAGGGACGCCGTCGGTCAGGTGGTGCTCAACCAGCTCTACAAGATGACCGCGCTTCAAAGCTCGTTCGGCATCATCTTTTTGGCCATCCACGAAGGTCGGCCCAAGGTGATGACCCTCAAAGAGGCGCTGACCGCCTTCACCGATTTTCGCGAGGAGGTGGTGCGCAGGCGCTGCCTGTTCGAGCTCGCAAAAGCCGAAGCCCGGCTGCACATCTTGGAGGGCCTCAAAAAGGCCATCGAGCACATCGACGAGATCGTGGCGCTCATTCGCGCGTCGGCCGATCCGGACATGGCGCGCGCCGGTCTCATCGAGCGCTTCGAGATGACCGAAGTCCAAGCCCGGGAGATCCTTTCGATGCGGCTGCAGAGGCTCACCGGCCTCGAGCGGGAAAAAATCGAAGCCGAGATCGCCGAGCTCCAGGTGGAGATTGCCAGGCTCAAGGAGCTGCTCGAGCATCGGGACCGGCTCCTCGACCTCATCGTCGAAGAGCTCACCACCTTGAGGAGTCAGTACGTGACTCCCCGCCAGACCGAGATCGTCGAGGATGACTCGGACTTCGAGATCGAAGACCTGATCGCCGAGGAAGATATGGTGGTCACGGTCTCGAGGCTCGGCTACATCAAGCGCACTCCGGTCGCCGATTACCGAGCCCAGCATCGAGGAGGCCGGGGGCTCACCGGGATGGACACCCGCGAGGAGGACTTCGTCACCAAGATTTTCGTGGCGTCCACCCACGCCCACGTGCTCATCTTCTCGGATCGGGGCAAGGCGTACCTCAAAAAGGTTTACCAGGTGCCGCTGGCCGGTCGGGCCTCACGCGGCCGGGCCATCGTCAACTTCGTGGGCATGGAACCGGACGAGAAGGTGGCCGCGGTCATGCCGGTGCAGGAGTTCACACAAGACCGCTACGTCCTGACCGCGACCCGAAGGGGTTACATCAAGAAGACCGACCTGATGGCCTACTCCCAGATCCGGGTCAACGGGATCATCGGGGTCAACATCGACGAAGGAGATGAGCTCATCGGGGCGGACAATGTCGGCGAAGACGACGAGGTGATCCTCGCGACGGCGGATGGCATGGCGATCCGGTTCCAGAGCCGCCAGGCTCGGGGCATGGGCCGCTCCAGTCGCGGCGTTCGTGGGATCGAGACCCGCCGGGACGGCGAGGATGACTCGGTGGTCTCCATGACCGTGATCTCGCCGGACGCCGAAGAAACGATCTTGACGGTCTCGGAGTTTGGCTACGGCAAGCGCACCTCCTTGGAGGAGTACCGGGTCCAAAAACGCGGCGGCATGGGGCTCATCACCATAAAGACCAGCGGACGAAACGGTCGGGTGGTCAACCTGAGACCCGTGGCGGACGAGGATCACCTGATGCTGATCACCAACGCCGGAAAGCTCATCCGGATAGAGGTGGGCTCGATCCCGACCGTGGGGCGCAACACCATGGGCGTCCGGCTCATCCGGATGGGCGAAGACGAGAAGGTGGTGGGCGTCGAGCGGCTCGCGGACAAGGAGTCGGCCGACACAGAGGCGGTCGCAGCCGATCAGACGCAGCCCGACAGCGAGGACGACGCGGTCGAGGCAGAGGCAGAAGGCGCGCAGATAGAGGACGCCAGCACACCTGCGGGCGATGCGGACGCACAGGATGAAGGCGACCTGAACTGACTAAGCACGCCGGTCGTTTCGAAAACACGAGCGGTTTTTAAACCGGCGGCTGCAGGGCATCTGAGATGGGACTTGCCGTAGGCATCGATCTGGGAACGACGAACTCCTGCCTGGCGGTGGTTCAGGGCAACAAAGCCACTGTGATCTCAGACCATATCGGGCGCCGAATACATCCCTCGGTGGTCTCTTTTCTTCCCGACGGAACCTCGGTGGCGAGCTACGAGGCTCGAGAGCGCCAGATCACAGATCCCCGCAACACGGTTTCGTCTTTCAAGAGACTCATCGGTCGGGACTTCAATGGGCCAGAAGCGATGGCGTCCCTCGCCGATCTTCCCTACGAGGTGGGCTTCGGCCCAGATCACGTGCCGTTGATTCGGGTGCGCGATCAGGAGGTCTCCCTGCCCGAGATTTCGGCGTTGATGCTCCGGCATCTCAAGGAGCTGTGCTCCGAGAGTCTGGGCGCCGAAGTCGACAAGGCCGTAATTACGGTTCCGGCGAACTTCAACGATGTCCAGCGTTCTTCGACGAAGATCGCCGGGCGCATCGCCGGTTTCGAGGTGCTGCGCATCCTCAATGAGCCCACCGCTGCCGCGCTCGCCTATGGTTTTGGAGGTGAGCGCTCAGAAAAAATCGCCATCTACGATTTCGGGGGCGGGACCTTTGACATCACCATCGTGGAGCTGGCCGGAGACATCTTCAAGGTCCTGGCGACAGCGGGTGACACCGCCTTGGGCGGGGATGACTTCGACACCGTTATCGTCGAGGAGATGCGGGCGGACTTCATCGACAAGCACGGGGTCGACCTGGCGGGAAACACGGTCGCCATGCAGCGGCTGCGCCTCGTGGCCGAGAGGGTCAAGTGTCAGCTGTCCTGTCTCGAGCATGTGGAAGCCACGTTGCCCGAGATCGCCGAGAACCGCGCCGGCCGGGCCATCGATTTTCATTTCAAGATGAGCAAGTCCCGTTTCGAGGGGCTGTGTCGCCCCCTCGTCGATAGAAGTCTCGATGTTTGCGTCGAGGCCTTCAAGCTCGCCGGCATCGATCGATCGTCCGTGGACAACTTGGTGCTCGTGGGCGGCAGCACCCGGATCCCTTTGATAAGGAACCTCGTGGGTCGGGAGTTCGGGGTTCGGCCGCGTGTGGAGATAAACCCCGATGAGGTGGTGGCCATCGGGGCGGCGATTCAGGCGTTCTCTTTGACGAGATACCAGATGTCCCGCCCGTCTGCGCCGCCCGAACCTTACGCGGCGGACAAAAGGTGCTCTTCGGCGCCTCCCGTGGTCTGGTCGGATGGCCCCAAGGGGCGAGAGTCATCCGGCCCCCTCCCCGCCGTGCTCGACGTGTTTTCGGATGCGAGCTCGGACGCAAAGAGCTGCGAGGGTGCAGGCGGTGAGCCCCCGGCGGGGGGATCGAGGCGGCGCCCCAGCGACGACTTTGGTTGGCTCGACCTGGGGCTGTCCGAGCCGCCCGAAGAGCCCCATGTCAAGGCGCCGAGGACCTCTGTAATAAAAAGACGCAAGGACGTGGTGCACGGGGCTCCTTCGTGGCCGCCCATGCAGCAAGGCGACGCGTTCAGCGTGGATATCAAGGTGGGCGCGACAAACGCGCTTCTCTTGGATGTGACGCCTCGGGCGCTCGGCATTGGGACGGCGGGCGGTTTTTGCGACACCATCATCGAGCGCAACGCGGCGATCCCGGTGGAGCAGTCGCGGCTTTTTACCACATCCTACGATGGGCAAACCGAGGTCGTCGTCAACATCTACCAGGGAGAATCGCGGCGGGTCTCGGACAACACCCGCCTGGGGCAGGTCTTGCTGTCTTCGATCCGAGCGGCCCCGCGCGGCGAGATCAAGATCCGAGTGACCTTCGAAATCGACACCGACGGGATCTTGGGCGTCTTTGCCCGCAACGAAGAGACCGGTGAGGCGCAGAGCACCCGTATCGTGCTCAGCGGCGGGCTCGATGAAATCACCGTCCGCGCCCTCGTGGAGAAGTACGCGAGCGAATGAATAGGCGAAACTCCCAATTTGACGCGTACGTGCTCGAGATTCACAAGGTGCTGGATCAGCTGGACTACTACCACCTGTTGGGCGTTCAGCCGGGAGCCGGAGTCAGTCGGGTTCGCGAGGCCTTTTTGTCGATCGCCGCCAAGTTCCACCCCGATCGCAATCGGGATGCGTCCGACGAGGTGCGAGCAGCGCTGTACGAGATCTTCAAGCGGCTCAACGAGGCCTACAGAGTCTTGTGCGACCCCCAGAAGAAGGCGGTCTACGACCAAGGGCTCGCCGAGGGCCGGGTCCGGCTCGAGCAGACGCACAGAGCCGCCGGACCGAAGAGCCCCGAAGACGCGCTCAAGTCACCCCAGGCCCGGCAGTTTTACCGTCAAGCCGCTTCGGACCTGAAAAGGGGCGCTCTCATGCAGGCCGAGCTGAACCTCAAGCTCGCTTCAACCCACGAAAAGAGTCCCAACGCGGCCATAGAGGCGCTGCGAGCGAAGCTCGAAGACGCCAAAAAACAAAAAGGGAAAAACTAAAAGCTCACCCGAGGGTCTCGAGGATGCGCTGAGCTAGCTTGGGTCCAACTCCGGGGACCTGTGCGAGTCGGTCGACGCTCGCCTCGCGGATTCGCTTGAGGCTCCCTATCTCCTTGAGCAGGGCGGCTTTGGTTTTCGGACCGATCCCCGGAACTTCGTCCAAGGGAGATGCCTTTGTCCTTTTCGAGCGGCGGACCCTCTGAAAACGCACCGCGAGTCGATGGGCCTCGTCCCGCGCCAGGGTGAGAATCTGCAAGGGAGACGTGCGCGCCGTGACGGGGATGGGGTTTTTGCGCCCCACGAGATAGATCCGGTCGGTCGCGGCGTTTTGGCGGCCCGCGCGCTCCTTGGCCAGGGCCACCACCGGTTGGTCTTCAATGTGGAGCTCCTCGAGCACCGCGAGCGCCACGGCGAGCTGACCGCGGCCCCCGTCGACGACGAGGAGATCCGGAGGCTCCCACCCCTGTTGCCCTTCCCTTGCGCGTTCGAAGCGGCGGGACAGGACCTCTTTCATGGCCCGGAAGTCGTCTCCGTCATCGACGGTTTGCACCTTGTACGTCCGCCCGGCCCCGCGCTCGGCGCTGCCGTTACGAACGCAGGCGATGGCCCCCACCGTGTCAGTGCCCGACAGGTGAGAGATATCGACGCACTCGATTCTCTTGGGCGGCCTGGGGAGCCGCAGGCGCTTTTGAATCTCTTCTAGGCGGGTCTCGACCGAGCCCTGCCTCCCGAGCCTCGTCTCGAGGAGCTGCTTTGCGTTGAGCTGCGCCAATTCGAGCCTGGCGAGGCGGGGGCCCCTCCTCGGGTGCGAGACGCGGACCTTTTTGCCTTTGACGTCGCCGAGGATGTCCGCGATGAGCGAGGCGCTCTCGATCTCGAAGGGCAACGCGATATCCGCGGGGGTGGCCGCGTCTTCTCGATAGTTTTGAACGATGAAAGACGAGAGGATCTCCTCGTCCGGCAGCTCCTGGCCGCCGAAGTGGTGCTCCACTCTCCCGGTGAGTCTGCCGCCGCGAAACTCCATCACCGCGAGCTGCACGTCGGTGCCGTCCCGGAAAAAGCCGATCGCGTCGAGGTCTTCTCCCCCGGGGGTGTCCACGGTCTGCGGCGTCAACGTGCGCTCCACGGCCCGGATCTGATCCCGGAGGGCGGCGGCCCTTTCAAAATCCAGCTCGGCCGCGGCACAAGTCATGCGCTGCGCGAGCTCCTCGACGAGCTCATCCCTTCGACCCAGCAAGAAGAGCCGCGCGTATTCCACCTGAGCCCGGTACTCTTCGGGGTTTACGTCGTAGACGCAGGGTCCGGGGCACCTGTGGATCTGGTACTGGAGGCAGGGCCTGTTTCGGCTCGCCATCATGCGGTCGGAGCAGTTGCGCAGCTTGAAATACCTGCGCACCAGCTTGACCGTCTGGCGGGCAGACTGGGCCGAATGGTAGGGGCCGAAGTAAACGGCGCCGTCCTTTTTCGGCCTCCTGACGATCTCGAGCCGCGGCCAGTCCTTTTTGAGATCGAGCCGGATGCACAGGTAGTCCTTGTCGTCGCGCAGGCGCACATTGAAGCGCGGCGAGTGGATCTTGATGAGGTTGTTCTCGAGGAGCAGCGCTTCTTTTTCGGAGCTCGTCAGCACCACCTCGATATCTTCGACGATGCTGCTCAGACGAGAAACGAAGTGCCTGGTGTCCGACGTCTGAGGGTTGAAATAGGAGCGCACCCTGGCGCGCAGGTCCTTGGCCTTGCCTATGTAAAGGATCTCGGCGTCTTTGTCCCTCATCAGGTAGACGCCCGGGCTGCGCGGAAGCTCGTCGAGCAGCTTGGCCAGGGTGGGTGTGTCCATCTCGACTCTTGCCTACCTCGATTGAATCGACCGCGAGATGCGCTCTGCCGGGGTCAGTTTTTCGTGGATGTGTCAGCCGCGGGTGAGCTCTGGACCTCGTTGACCATCTCCTTGAGCTCCTTGCCGACCTTGAAAAACGGGAGGCGCTTCGAGGCGACGTTGACCGGGTCGCCGGTGCGGGGATTGCGACCGTTATAGGGCTTGTACTGGCGCACCGTGAAGCTGCCGAAGCCGCGAATTTCGATGCCTTCCCCGCGTTTGAGCGCGTCGGTCATGGAATCGAAGATGCAGTTGACCACGAGCTCGGCCCTGCTCTTCGTTATGTTTATCTGATTCGCGACCGCGTCGATCAGCTCCGATTTCGTCATGGGCTTCTCCTTCAACAAGAGACTTTCTTGTCTACCAGTGACCCCATCGACGGTCAAGAGGCAACGCTACGACTTAATTAAAGTTTTAAGCACCAAATGCGGCAAACCGGCCGGAGCGAAGGAAAAGTGAAGCGTCAATCCAGCGGCAGGTTTCCCTCGTGTTACCTGCTTTTTTCTGCTCCGAGGTGCCTTCGGCTCACACTAAAGTTTTCTATTCCTTTGGCCATCATGGTGAATGTACGGTAAATTTGTCAGACACAAAATTAAGGTCAGCACAGCGAAGGAGCCGGACATGAACGATCCCAATATTCCAGGAGGCCTTGACGAAAATCCGCAAGGAAACCCGGGCATTCCCCCGTCCTACGGCGGGTCTGATTGGGGAGAACCCGAAGAGAAGGTTGGTCGCGGCAACAAGGGTATGCTCATCGTCTTTTTGCTCATGATTGCGGTGGGCGGAGTCGTCGGCGCGCTCTGGTACTTGGATAAAACCGAGCAGGACAAGTGGGAAGAGAAGCTCAAGACGGCGCTCACTTTGCCGGATGGGGAGTTCGAGGCCGCTTTGCGGGATATCCTTAAGAACGGCGACGTCAAGGAGGTTTTGGCCCAAGCCGCGTTTGAGCTCGGCGAGGCCCAAGATGCCGCGTCCGCGCCGATTCTGGCCGAGGCGGTCTCGAGAGGCGGCATTGTCGGGCGGGAGGCGGCCAAGGCGCTGGCCAAGATCGGTCCCGAGGCGGGTCAGGTGGGCATCGAAAACATCTACGCACAGATGATCCAATCCGAGGAGCTGGCAAAGGCCGAGTACGCATGGTCTTTGTGCATGCTCGGGGATGAGCGGTGCTTCGGCCCACTTCTCGAGGCTGTGGGGAAGCGCATTGTGACACCCCAGAGCCTGCCGGAGTTCGATCCCGATATCATCATTCGCATGGGCAACACCCAAAAGCTCATCGAGTTGGCCTCCAGCGAGGATGCCATGCTCAGGATGTACGCGGCCATGGAGCTGGGTTTCCGAACGGACAAGGACCCAGTGCCCTCCCTCCTCCAGCTGGTCAAGGACCCCAGAGACGATGTGGCTGAGGCGGCGGCGATCTCCCTCGGGCGCACCGCGGATGACCGCGCCGGGCCCGCCCTTCTGGCCATGATGGAAGCAAAGCCGGGGCTCAAGGACGCCATCTTGCAAGCGGTGACCCAGTCGGTCGGCGCGCCGGGGCTCGAGACCATCTACAAGAGCCTCGAGAGCGACGAGATCAAGTACAGCATCTTAGGTAAGCTCAAGACATTGCGCGATCCCCGTTCCAAGGACTTGCTCTTGTCCATCATCGCGGAATACGAGCCGAAGCTCGCCGAACCGGGCACCCCCGCCGCGGAGAAAACCGACGAGCAGCGCATGGCCGAGAACATGCGCAACCAGGCTCTTTGGATACTCGAGGATCTGGGAGATCCCCGGATCGCGGAGTTCATGTTCCAAAAGACCCAGTGGGAGCCGAAGACCACAGAAGAGATCCCCGATGACGCGGTCCGCTACAGGCAGGACGACATGTCCCGAAAGATAGCCAACGGCGTCGTGGAGTGGTTCGGCAAGGTTCGTCCCGAAGGGACCGCCGACTATCTCATGAAGATCTATGAGCAAAACAAGCCCTACGAGAACAACCCCGAGACCGCCCAGCGGGTCAAAGTGGACATCGGGCCGCTCATGGATGCCATGGGCCGCTCCGGTGATGAGCGCTTCTGCCCCGTCATCGGTCCGTTCTTGGATAAGGACGAAAAGTTCTTCTTTCAGGCGGCCTCCCACGCCATGGCGCGCCTTGGCTGCCCCAGCGCGGCCAAGGAGTTCATCGGTCGGATGAAGATGACGAGCGCCGAGCGCAAGGAGGGGAAGTTCGCCTCTGT
>JAABTR010000303.1 GCA_011389755.1 Deltaproteobacteria bacterium
CACCCCCCCGAGCAGGAGGACGACTCTTCACAGGACCACCTCACCGCGGTGCGCCGGGCCTATCAGAGAAAGCTCCCCAGCGAGCTCGCGACCCTCGAGCGCCTCCTTTTTGAGGCCCAGACCGATCCTTCGGACAAAGAGAAGCTCAGGGAATGCCACCGCATCTCCCACACGGTTCACGGCACAGCGGGCACTCTGGGCTTCGCCGAGGTGAGCAAGGCGGCCGGAGACATCGAGGCCATCTGCAAACACCTGCTCAGCGGCAAACAGGCTCCTGACCGGTCCTTGTGGGACGGCGTCTTCGGGCTCCTCGAGAAAGCCCAGACCGCTCCGGAGCGCCCAAGCCTCATCATGCAGGAGCCGACCACGAGGATGGCCACGGGCATCGCCACGATCCTCATCGTCGACGCCGACGCCGACACCCTCGCGGCGCTCGAAGAGATCGGCAGGAAAAACCTGGTGACCGTCCTCGGAGCTACCCAAGGCGACCAGGCCTTGGAGATCGCGAACGACAAGAGACCCGACGGAGCGATCATCGACATCGATTTCGGCGGACGCGGAGGCTCCACAAGGCTCCTGCAGAGGTTGCACGTTATCGAAGGCATGAGCGATCTGCCGGTGGCCTTCATGTCGGCCGAGACCACCATCACCGAACGAACCGTGGCCGCCCACGCCGGGGCATCGCAGTTTCTACAAAAGCCGCTCAATTCGGACGACATCGTCGATATCGCCCGCTACTTCACCGCTGTGCGCACGTCGACGAGCTCAAAAATCGTCATCGTCGACGATGACGAGATGTTCCGCGCCCACATCGCGGCCATATTGCGCCAAGAGGGCATGGAGGTGACCACCCTCGGCGATCCCGAGCAGGTCCTCGAAGTCGTGGAGACCCTGCGGCCCGATATCGTGCTGCTCGACGTGGTGATGCCCGAAGTCAACGGCTTCGACGTGTGCCGCATGCTCCGCTCGACCCAGAGCGGCAAGGACGTGCCCATTTTGTTTTTGACGGCCGAGTCCGACCCGGACGTGCGGGTGGAGTGCTTCCGGGCCGGAGGGGATGACTACATCGAAAAGCCGGTCATCAAGGAAGAGCTCCTGGCGCGAATCGGGGTGCGCCTCGAACGAATCCGCCTGTTCAAGGAGCGCGCCGACCGGGACGCCCTGACAAACCTGCCCAACCGGCGCGCCTTCTTGGAGCTACTCAGGCTCCGAATCGCCGAAGGGCAAAGGTATGACCGGCAGGTGTCCTTGTGCCTGATGGACATCGACAAGTTCAAGCACGTCAACGACACCTACGGGCACCTGGCCGGCGACCGGGTCCTGGCCGGCCTCGGCAAGCTCCTCGCCTCGCGGTTCCGCGCCGTCGACGTCAGGGGACGCTGGGGCGGCGAGGAGTTCTCGGTGGCCTTTTATGGAGAGCCCTCCGAGATGGCCAAGATGATCCTGGGCCGGGTCTTGGAAGAGTTCCGACTTATGACCTTCGAAGGCGACCACGGAGAAAAGTTTCAGTGCACCTTCTCCGCCGGCGTCGCCACCTTCCCCCAGGACGGTCGATCCACCGACGAGCTCTTCCGCATCGCCGACGAAAAGCTCTATCGGGCCAAAGAGACGGGCCGAAACCGCATCGAAATCTAAAAGACCGACCCAACTGCTTTGAGGCGCCCCGTTGTAAATCACTGCTGCGCGTCTGGGCGGGGTCCGAACACGGCGGTCCCGACGCGCACGAGGGTCGCGCCTTCCTCGACGGCCTCTTCGAAGTCGTGGCTCATCCCCATGGACAGGTGGGGGAGGCGGCCGGGCCCACCCAGCTCGTCGCGCAAAGCGCGCAACGCCCGAAAGTAGACCCTGGTCTGGTCCGGGTCCAGATCCCAGGGCGGGATGGTCATGAGCCCTTCGAGCCGCAGATTATCGGCCCGCTCCACCGCCTGGACCAAGGCAGCGGCCTCGCTCGAGTCGCATCCCGACTTTTGTTCCTCGCCGCCCACATTGACTTGCACGAGACACGGGAGAATCCGCCCCAGCTTTTTGGCCTGCTTTTCCAGCTCATTGACGAGCTTTTGTGAATCCACCGTCTCGAGCAGAGCAGCGCTCGGCGCCACGTACTTGGCCTTGTTGCGCTGCAGATGCCCGATGAAGTGCCACCTGATATCGGGCAGCTCCGCCAGGGCGTCTGCTTTGTCGCGCATGTGTTGAGCGTAGTTCTCGCCGAAATCCCGCTGACCGGCTTCGTAGGCGGCGCGGACATCGTCGACTCCGTGGAACTTGGACACCGCCACCAAGGTGATCTCCGCCGGATCTCGACCCACCCGAGACGCGGCCTCGGCGATGCGCTCTTCGATTCGTTTGAGGTTGGCTTTGATATCGGTCATGGCACGGGAAACCCTTCCAGCGCGCCCAGCTCGATGAGCGCGCGCACCACGTGGGAGACCGGGAGCCCCACCACGTTGAAGTAGTTACCTTCGATGCGGTCGACGAGATACGTCCCCAGCCCCTGGATGGCGTAGGCGCCCGCCTTGTCCCGGCCTTCGCCGGTGCGGGCGTAGCCCTCTATCTCCTCCTCGGTCAGCGCGTGAAACGTCACCGCTGTCTCGGCGTGCTGGACTCTCCAAGGCCCCTCGTGGGTTCCCACCGCCCAGCCGGTGATCACGGTGTGTGTTCTGCCCGACAAGAGCCCCAGCATGCGCGCGGAGTCGTCCTCGTCGCGTGGTTTGAACAAGATCTCCCCGTCCAGGACCACCACGGTGTCGGCCCCAACGATCCACGGACTTCGCGCCTCTTCCCGCTTTATCTTGCCGGCCACATCGGCGGCCTTCTCCGCCGCCGCTCGCCGGGCAAAGACGGCCGGCTGTTCTCCCGGAAGGACCACCTCGTCGATCCCGGAGGGACGAACTTCAAACCGAATGCCGATATCTTCGAACATGCGCCGGCGGCGCGGGGAGGCGGATGCCAAAACGATGGGAGAGACGTCAGTCATGCCCTGCATCCTAGGGCATCGCGCTCTCGTGTCAACGCAAGAACAGCTTGGTGAGCCGCCCGCCCCGAA
>JAABTR010000304.1 GCA_011389755.1 Deltaproteobacteria bacterium
CGTCAGTCATGCCCTGCATCCTAGGGCATCGCGCTCTCGTGTCAACGCAAGAACAGCTTGGTGAGCCGCCCGCCCCGCATTTAAAAACGCGTCAAGAAGGCTCTGGTTGTCAGGGAAATTGAACCCACGCCTTCGAGCGATTAATCTGGCATCCTGGGCTCGGAATCTGTCGTCCGGGCCATGTCTCATTTTGACGAAACGGTGAGCCGTCATGAAAAGAACAGATCTCCTGGCCGCAGCGGTCACAGCCGCCTTGTCTTTTTGCGTCTTGGGCTGCGCATCCCAAAGCAAAGGCTATCTGAGGCTCGTTCAAGACGAGCGCTGGACCGAAGCTGTCGCGAAAACCGAGCAAAGCCCGCGGCCCGCGGCAGCGCTCGCCGTGGCCATCATCGAAGACCGGGCCGCTGCGGGGCACGCGACGGCGAGCCTGGTCACGATCCTGGCCGGCGCGGGGCGGGAGGGACGCTCCGCGCTCGCGCGCCTCGAGGACAACGCCGACGAGACCGTGGCGGACCTGGCTTTCGTCGCGGCGCACCGAAGGTCGGCGCCTCCCAAAAAAATCGTAAGGCGCCTTGTGTCCCACACATCGTCCGACGTCCGGGCCGCCGCCGCCGCGGCGTGGAACGACGAGCTCGAGCCCGACCTCGCCGCTTTGCTGCTTTTGGACATCGATCCCCGAGTGCGCCTCGCCGGGGTGTCGGCGGTGGCCGAAAGCGACGGCGTCGCGAGCGCGAAGGCCGCGGAGTTGCTCTCGGACCGTCTGCGGCGGGATCCGAGCCCACAGGTCCGCGCGGCGGCCGCCCGCCGGGGCGACGCTTTAGGACCGGGCGCTCTCTCCCAGCTTCTGCGCGCCGCCGAGGACGAGAGCTTAGGCGTCCAGCTCGCGGCCATGTCCGGACTTGCCGCCCTCAACTCTCACAACGCCGTGGATGTCTTGCGCGACGCCGCGACGGCTCCTTTTGACGAAAAAACCGTGACAGCCGCCGCCGAGCTCGCGGGCCTGGGCATCGCCCTCGGGGCCGAGAGGATGAGAGAGGCCCTCGAGCACGAAGCCCGGGCCGTTCGTCTCGCCGCCCTGCTGCGACTGGAGCGCGCCGGTTTGGACCACATCGAAGAGACGCTCATCGCAAAACTCGACGATGAGGCCGCAGATGTCGCGGTTCAAGCGGCGTCGATGCTCGCAAGGCGCACCGACGCTCCCGAACGCATCGCAAAGGCCCAGGCCGCGCTGCGCAGGATCTACAAAGAATCCGGAGCGCACGCGGCCCGCGCCCGAGACCTGCTGGCCACCCTGGGCGATCCCGAGGCCCTCGAGGCCGTCCGCAAGGTGCTGGAGGCCGCCGACGAAGACCGGGCCATCGCGACCTTGCGCCGCGTACGCGGGGTCGAAGCGCTGCGCCCCGCCTTTTTGCAAAAGATTCCAAGCGCTTCTCCCGACATAAGGTTGGAAGCAGCCATCGCGCTGGTTTCCTCAAGGCGATACTGAAGGTTTTAGATCCGATCCACACGAAAAAACTGCCAAAAATTTGATCATCCTACATCTGACGACGTACAACTTTCCAGACGCGACGTAATTTTTATCCAGGGAGGTTGCGATGACCAAACAGGATCGACTCGCTGAGCTGGGGGACCTTCTCGCTCAACTGTACGACGGCAAATTCAGCGGCGCCAACGGAGCTGCCCACGCCCGGGCTCAGGGGCTCGTGGACGGCTACATCCGAGCTCTCCTCGACATGAAAATGGCCGAGAACGACGAGGTGCTCGCGCTGGTCCAATGTGAGCGACACAGGGCGTCACAACGCGCCGAGAGCAAGACCGTCTTCGCCCACCAGCCCGCGTGCGCCCAGGTGGCCTGAGAGGGTTCGGTCTTTTTGTAAGGTCGGCTCCTACCGCACGCGCAGCTCGGCGCACCCCAGACTGCCGGCCAAGGCGCGGCACCGGCGGATCTCGTCGTCGGTCAAAACGCGCCCCACCACAGACGCCCGCACCCGGTCGATCTCCGGGCGCGCTCGCATCGCCACGATGAACTCTATCATCGCTCGCCAGTAGTCCCGCAGGGTGAAACCCGAGCTGGGGACCGGCCGGCACACCTGGGCGTACCGCTGGGCGTCGGGCGCGTTCAAGGAGACCGAGACCTCATCCAGCCCCCTGGCCAAACGCCCGAAGAGGTCGGGCTCCCGCGGATTGATGAGCGCAGCGTGCCCGTTGGTGTTGAGGCGGACCCGCACCCCCCGCTCCTTGAGCAGGGCGCCCACCGCTTCGATGAGGTCGACTCTGAACGTGGGCTCGCCAAAGCCGCAAAAAACCGCCTGCTCCACGTCCTTTAGGCCAAAATCCTCGATGGCCGCTTCGAGCTCTGTGCGACCGGGCTCCGGCCCTCCCCAGAGCTTGCCGGAACCCAGCCCTTCGGCTCCCGCGCGGACGCAGAAGGTGCAGCGGTTCGTGCAGCGGTTCGTGACGTTCAGATAGAGCGTCTGGGGATCCCCGAACGTGTAGACGTAGTCCATGGTCTAGCGCTCGCCGCAGTCTCGTGGGCAGGTGAGGCTGCTCTCATCGGCATCGCAGCGATCGTCACCGCAGACAAAAGGACAGGCCCCACAATCGACCTCGCAGGATAAACAGGACTCGGCGAGACCGCACGTTTTGTCCCCACAGGTCGAAGGACAGCTTCCGCAGTCGAAGGGGCAGGACTCACAGCTCTCGTCTTGTGCGCAAATGCGGTTGTTACACACATCTTGTTCTTCGGGACAATCCAGCGGGCAGTTGATCCCGTTTTCTCCGAAATAACAGCGCCCGTCGCCGCAGGTGGGGCCGCGGCCGCAATCCTTTGGACATGTGGACCACAGCTCAAAGGGCGAACACGTCCCGTCGCCGCAAACAGGGGGGCACAGGCCGCAATCCTCGCGGCAAGATCGGCACGACTCCGTGGGGCCGCACGCCCCATCGCCGCACAGATCGGGGCAGCCGCCGCAGTCGGCCTCGCACTGCCTGCACGACTCTGTGGGGCCGCACGAGCCGTCGCCACAAACGTCCAGCGGGCGCCCGCAATCGGACTCGCAGCTGCGGGCGCTCTCCTGCCCCGAGCAGACGCCGTCACCGCACTCGTCGAGACACGGCTCGCCCGGACAGTCCCAAGGGCAGCTCACGCAGCTCTCACTTGGGTCGCAGCGAAAGTCGCCGCACCCTTTGCAGCGCCCGCAGTCCCGATGGCACGAGGTGCAGCTCTCCCCTTCGGAGCAGATCCCGTCGCCGCACCGGGAGGGACACCCCCCGCAGTCGACCGGACACGCCGCGCACGTCTCGGTGGCGCCGCAGACCCCGTCACCGCAGACCTCCGGACAGACGCCGCAGTCGTAAGCGCAGGTGGCGCAGTCCTCGCCAAAGTCGCAGACGCCGTCACCGCACGAAAAGCACGGGCCGCAATCCAGGGCGCAGCTTTCGCATGTCTCCTTCCCGGTGCACAGACCGTCGAAGCAGGAGTCGGGGCAGCTGCCGCAGTCGGAAGGACACGCCGCGCACGTCTCGGTCAGCTCGCAGACGCCGTCGCCGCAACCGGGGCACTCTTGGCAGTCGCTCGCGCAGCTGGCGCAGGTCTCCGTCGGCGAGCACCGCCCGTCCCCGCAGCGGCCCGGGCACACGCCGCAGTCCTTGGGGCAATCGGCGCAGTTCTCCGCGAAGGCGCAGACGCCGTCGCCGCACTCGGGGCGACAGGTCCCGCAGTCCTTGGGGCACGACGCACAGCTCTCGCCCGCTTCGCACCTCGCGTTGCCACACATCCCCGGACATGGACCGCAATCGGCCTGGCAGGAGCGGCAGGTCTCGGTCTCTGCGCAGACGCCGTCTGCGCATGTTTCCGGGCACGGGCCACAATCCTGCGGGCAGGAATCGCAGGTCTCCAGGTAGACGCTGCAGATGCCATCGCCGCACACCGGAGCTCCGAAACCGCAATCCAAGGGACAGGTCAGAGGTTCTTCGTCCGGCTCGCAGACGCGATTTCCACAACCAGCGCAAGGGCCGCAGTCGACAAAGCAGCTCGCGCAGCTCTCCTCGGGGTCGCACTCCCAGTCTCCGCACTTGACAGCGCACCTGCCGCAATCCGAAACGCAACCGTCGCATCGCTCTGACACCCCACACACGCCGTCTCCGCAGACCTCGGCGCAGCTGCCGCAGTCGAAAGGGCACGACGCACAGCTCTCAGAAAATCCGCACCTCCCGTCGCCGCACCGGGGGGCACACGGCCCGCAGTCTTCGGGGCAACCGGCGCAAGATTCGGCCGGTCCGCAGATCCCGTCGGGGCAAATATCGGGGCAGGTGCCGCAATCCGACGGACAGCTCGAGCAGCTCTCGGCAGGGCCGCACGTTTTGTCGCCGCAGTTATCTGCGCATCCGCCGCAATCCGCGGGGCACATGGCACAGGTCTCATCCGCATCGCATTTTCCGTCCCCACACCCCGGACACTCTTTGCAGTCCTGCGGGCAAGAGGCGCATGTCTCGTCCGCGCCGCAGATCCCGTCTTTGCAGACATCGGGGCAAGGACCACAGTCTTCAACACACGACGCGCAGCTCTCATCCGGACCGCAGACGCCGTCCCCGCAGCTGCCCGTGCACTCCCCGCAATCATCCTCGCACTCTTTGCAAGACTCATCCGCGGAACAATTTCCGTCGCCGCAGCCCGGCTCGGAATCCGACGAAACATCCGAGGACAAACAATCCGCGTCCTCGATGGGCTCGGTTCCCGAAGTAGACTCGGTTCCCGAAGTGGGCTCAGTTCCCGAAATAGACTCAGTCCCCGAAGTAGACTCGGTTCCCAAACTGGAAGACTCCGCCGTGTCTAAGTCGGAACAGACGCCGTCGTCACAAATGGCCTGCTCGACCGCAGCCTGATGGCGACACCCGACAAAAGCCAAAATGACCGCAACCGCAAAAATTGAAATGGTTCTCGGTCGCTGCTCCACGAGTTGCCTTCCTCCGAGTGACTTTCTGCCCGGTTAAGAACGAAAATTCTGGGCGCAAGAGCCCCCGCACTTTAAGCGGCGTTTAGCGCCTCGTACCACATCGATTGAAGAAAAAACATCGCCGCAAAAACGGCAACGCGCCCATCACGGCTAATTGGGCTTCGAAAAGTCGACGTGTGTGATACTGTTCGCACCGAGTTTTGCGCGGTATCTCGTGCTCGAAAAGCAATGGAAAGGAAAATTTGGCCATGGCCCACGATATAAAAAAATACGGATTGACCAGTCAGACCATCCACGCGGGACAATACCCAGACCCCACAACCGGCGCCGTGGCCCCTCCTCTCTATCAGACCTCGACATTCGCGTTCAAAGACTGCGAAGAAGGCGCGGCCCGATTCGCTGGCAAACAGGACGGTTACATCTATTCGCGAATGGGAAACCCGACGGTGGCGCGGCTCGAAGAGGCGGTCAGCACCCTCGAAGGCGGCTTTTGCGGATTCGCCACCGGCTCGGGCATGGCCGCGCTCAATACGACGCTGTTCGCGCTCCTGCGCAGCGGGGACCACGTGGTGGGGACGAACTCGGTCTACGGCCCCTCGCGCATGGTCCTCGAGCGCGACTGGTCCGGTTTCGGGGTCGAGTCCACCTTCGTCGACACATCCGACGCCGCGGCGGTGGAAGCGGCCATGAGACCAAACACCAAGCTCCTGTTCATCGAGACCCCCGCCAACCCCACCATGGCGCTGGCCGACATCGAAGAGATGTCCCGCATCGCGAAAAAGAGCGGCGCCCTGCTGCTCGTCGACAACACCTTCGCGACGCCTATCCTCCAGCGCCCCATCGACCTGGGAGCAGACGTCGTGATGCACTCGATGACAAAGTTCATCAACGGCGCCACCGACGTGGTTGCCGGGATGGTGGTGCCCGCGACCGAGGAGCTCGCCCGCCGCATCCGCCCCAAGCATTACTACCTGGGAGCCTGCATGGATCCCCACCAGGCGTGGCTCGTGCTCCGGGGATTCAAGACCCTGGCCCTGCGAGTCCGCGCGTCCCAAGAAAACGCCGTCAAGGTGGCCAGCTACCTCGAGGAAAACCCCCATGTCGAGTGGGTCCGCTACCCAGGGCTCAAAAGCCACCCCCAGCACGCGCTGGCCGCCAGGCAGATGAAGGGCCCCGGCGCCCTCATCTCATTCTGCCTCAAAGGCGGGCTCGACGCGGGGCGCACCCTGCTCGACAACGTCGACCTGATGACCCTGGCCGTCTCCCTGGGTGGCATTGAGACGCTCATACAGCACCCCAGCAGCATGACCCACGCCGCCATGCCCCGCGAAGAACGCCTCCAAGCCGGCATCGAAGACGGGCTCGTGCGCCTCGCCGTGGGCTGCGAGGACTCAGCCGACATCATCGCCGACTTCGAAAACGCCTTCTCATTCTTGCGCTGAATAGAGCGGCTGCCCTCATCTCTTCAAGAACTTGTCGTGGCTCTCGACCTCGTGGAGCGCGGCGTTGAGCTCGGCCCCGAACAAGAAGACAAACCACGCAAAGAAGACCCACACGAGGAACATCGGAAAGATGGCGAACGCACCGTAAAGCGAAGTGAGCGTGGCGCCGGCGTGCTTGACGTAGAGGGCGAACCCGCTCTTAAGCGCCTCGAGGGCCACGCCCGCGAAGACCGCCGAGATCCCAGCGTAACGTCTGCGGATGTGCACCCGGGGCAGACGCCAGTACATCAAAAACAAGGTGAGCGAGGTGAGCGTCAGTGGGATCACGGTGTTGACCACCACGGGCAGCTCGAGGAAGATCTCGGCCGTAAAGTAGATGGACAAACCAAAGAGCAAAGGAGCGCCCAAGAGCACCACCAGGGCGCTGGTCGCGCGCACCCAGAGCGTGCGGCCTTTCTGGATGCGAAAGATATCGTTGACGATCTGCTCCATGGTGAAAAACAAGGTGAGCGCCAAGGCCACCAAGGTGGCGGCGCCAAAAAAACCCAGCGCCTTGGGGCGGACGCTGGATGCGAGCTCTTGGATAACACGCGCCACCTGGCTCGCGGCCGCGGGGAGCAGGTGAGCCTCCAGAAAGCTGCGGGCGCTCTCCACGACCCACTCGGCGGAGAGCGCCGCGCCCACGGCGATGACCAGCGCCGTGAGAGGAACCAGGGAGAGCATCGTTTGATAGGCCAGCGCGGCGGCCTGCCTCGGACAGTTGTCCTTCCAGAGCCTGCGCCACACCAAGAAGAGCAGCCGCGCGGCAAAGATGAGCACCAGGTGAGCTCTGGAGCTCGCCAGAGCGTCGGGAAACGCCTTGGCCCGAGCTGCATCGAACAGCGATTCAAAACGAAATCGCTCGAGCCTCTTTCTCATCTTCGTCAGCATCTGCTCCCAAAATTCTATTCGGTTTCCGGCCCCACGCCAAACAACCTCGGCGAAACAGCAGATCGTGTTATGGATGTTTAATTGATTGCACAAAAGCGAAACGTGAGCAGTTTGGCCCATGCGGAGGTCTGAATGACGAGCACAGCCCCGAGAGACTCCCAGGTGCGGATGGGGCAAAACCGGCGAGGGCGCAAACACAAGGTCGCCGCCGCCATCACAGCCCTCACCGCGACCCTGGGGACGGCGGCTGTCGTCCTGATATTTTCCGGCGGGGGAGATGACGATCGGGACGCGAGGCGCGGCTGCTCGACCGACGCAGGCTGCGGCTCGGGACGCATCTGCGCGGCCGGGGGCTGCCTCTTGTTGATTCCGGATGAGAGCCCGGCCATATGGCACGACGAGCTCCAAGCCCAGACCGATCCGAAAAAGCGCTGGGAGCCCGACCAGGCGTTCGGCCTGAGGCTCCATCCACGCAGCCGGTGCGATGTTCCCCGGGAGAGCGTCGAGTTGCCCCCTTTTTCCCAGGTGACGGTAAAATCGGAGGCGATGGTTTACGAGGCGCTCGCCGAAGGTCTGTGGCTGCATTTTTATCAGACAGCACAGGCCCGCATCTGGATAGACGCGCTCTCGTGGCCGCT
>JAABTR010000048.1 GCA_011389755.1 Deltaproteobacteria bacterium
GCGAGTCTATGATGTTTTTCGCCAAAGCGGCCGGGATCGCGAAGCCGATGCCCTGGCCTTGGGGGACGATGGCGGTGTTGACGCCCACCACGCGACCGGACAGATCGAACAGCGGCCCGCCGGAGTTCCCCGGGTTGATCGACGCGTCGGTCTGGATGAAGTCGTCGTAGGGGCCGGCGCCGATGACGCGGGCTTTTGCCGAAACGATCCCCGATGTAACCGTGTGGTCAAGTCCGAACGGGTTGCCGATGGCGACCACGTGATCTCCGACCTTCAATTTCTCGGAGTCCCCAAACGACACCGTCGGCAGGTTCTTGTCGTTGGGCTCTTCGAGCTTCAAAAGCGCCACATCGGTCCGAGGATCGGAGCCCACGACCTTTGCGCGGAACTTGCGCTCGTCCGAGAGCTGAACTTCGATCTCATCCGCGCCGTCGATGACGTGGTGGTTCGTGACGACGTAACCTTCTTGATCGATGATGAAACCCGAACCCAGCCCGCTTTGGGGAACGTGGCGCTTGGGTGCCGGTGCTCCGCGGCCCTGACCGGGGCCGAAGAAGAAGTCGAAGAAGTCTTGGGGCGCCATCATTCCCTGGGCGCGTACCTTGCGGACGGTTTTGATGTTGACCACTGCCGGCGATACGTTCTCGACGAGCGGAGCCAGAGACTGACGGGGGTCATAGGTGGTCGGCTCCATGGGCGACGAAGGGTTTTTTTCGGCCCGCTCGCGGGAGCTTTCCGCAGCCGCGGCTCCTTGGGGGCCGCCGCAGGCCGCGAACACCGTCAAGATGATGGCACCGGCGAGGGACCCAATGGTAGAACGCGTGTCGATGATTGGTGTCATGTCCTTTTCACCTTCTAAGTTTTGTAGTGATTTTTGCGTTGCCTCGCATCCGCGCTTTCAATGGGACAAACACGCGGCGGGCGAGTTTATTTCAAAAGTGGCTCTTTTTTTTGTCGGTGCGGCCAAAGCAAGGCCGGGTGATTCGCTCGGCTTCTTTCGTAAAAGGGGGGCAGATCAGTTGGAGCTAGTCATAGGGATTATTCAGGAGAGCATCTTGCCTTTTGGAGCGGTTTTTCGATTGGACATCGTTTTTTTTGTCGGGTTCAATTTTGTCTTTGGCATCGCCTGTCTCATGATTGGTGACTTGGTTTTGACGCCGCGATGGGCGACCCTTGTTCGTGGCGTTCGCTCGATATGACGTCTTTTTGGGCTCCAAGGTGATGACGACGTGTCGATCCTGATCTGCCTTGAGCTCGACTTCGCGCGTCTCGTGCCCCGGCGCGGTAAAGGTGACGAGGTGGAGCTTGTTGTCCGCCGGAAGTCTAAGCTCTTCGTCACCGCGCGTCACGGGGCCATCGTTGAATGAAACAAAAGCATCGGGCGGAGATAATTCGAAGGTGAGGCGAACCGTCCTGTGTGTCTCTTCCGTCGTCGAGTCGGTGTCGCGCTTTTGTTCTCGGCCAGTGACCTGGTTCGACGAAGTGGACTTTGAACTCTGTTGTGCGCCCCCCATGTCGGTGATCCACAAAAAAATGCCCGCGAGCAGCGAGGTGGCGATGAGTATCGGTATCGGGTGAGCCCGGCGGCGCGCAGAGTTCTTGGGCGGTGGGCTCTGCGACCCCGCTGGGGTCCGCGTATCGACGATATCCGAGCCGAACTCTGGTAGGGCGAGGCCTTCTCGGGGCCGCTTTCCCTCGGGGGGGGCGCTGGAGCTGTTTGAGTGACGAACACCGGCCTTGAACATCCGAATCCGATCATCGTGCTTCGCGATCTCGTCCAGGAAGACATCCTGCAAGATGTCGCTCAGGGCCGAAGTTCCCAAACGCACACCGGATTTTTCGCAGACACAGGCGAGACTGTCGCACAGGCGCCTGGCCGAGTCGAAGCGCGTGTCTTTGTTTCTCGCAAGCGAGCGCATGATGATGTTTTCGAGCTCGGGGTCGATCCCCGGATAGTGGGCGGACGGGGGGCGGATATCCTCGGTCAAGATCGCGTGGAGTCTATGGGCTTCGGACTCCGCGGGGAAGGGGTGTACCCCGGTGACCAGCTCGTAGAGCACGACCCCTGCGGAGAAGATGTCGCTGCGGGGATCTGGTGGATGTCCGCGGATGAGCTCCGGAGCGAGATAGGCGGTTGTGCCCTTGACCGCTCCCGCGACGGTCCGCGAGGTCTTGTTTTTGGCCCAGGCCACACCGAAATCGATGAGCTTGACCTGGCCTTGGTAGGACACGAGGACGTTTCTCGGAGAGACGTCTCTGTGGACGAGGTTTAAGGGGTTGCCCTCCGAGTCGGTGAGCCGATGAGCTGCGTCGAGGCCTCTGGCGGCCTCGTGCATGATGTGGGCGATGTGATATTGGGACAAAGGGCGGCCGCGCTCTTTGGTGCGCTTCGCCACGTCGTCGAGGTTTTGTCCCAGGATGAGCTCGGAGACCATGTAGTGGAGCCCATCTTGCTCTCCCACCTCGAGCACTTCGCCGACATTGGGGTGGTGCAGGCGAGCCGAGTGCCTGGCCTCATCGAGGAACATGTCGATGAGAGCTTTCTGCTCCGCCAGGTGAGGGTGGATCACCTTGATGGCCACCAGCTTTTCGAACCCGGCTGGACCGCTGAGGTGCCCGACGTAAACGGCAGCCATGCCTCCCGAGGCGATTTTGTAAACGATGTCGTAACGATCGATTCTGCTCGGGTGTTGGCTCATCTTTTCTTCTTGTGAGATCCGACGCGCACCGCACGTGGCCGTCGGCGAATTGTATCGAGCTCACCACAAGGATGACACAAGTTCTGTGACCTCGGTAGGCATTATTTGTCTGCGCGGAGCTTGTATAAATGTCGGTTTTCGAGGGAAAAAGTGCGGCTTTGGGGCGAGCGGCGAGAGCCGACTAAGGTTGACCCATGCCGGGCAGCATCATTCCTGGGGGCAGCCCCGCAGGCGCAGAGGGCCTGGGCGCGGCGCCTGCTCCGCCCTCGTCTCTTTCTTCTTTTTGTTTGAGGATGAAGTCGTCGACCGTTTTTTCTCGCACGTCGGAGGTGCTCCACTTCGTGGCCGTGGCCACGTAGGCGT
>JAABTR010000049.1 GCA_011389755.1 Deltaproteobacteria bacterium
TTTGAGGATGAAGTCGTCGACCGTTTTTTCTCGCACGTCGGAGGTGCTCCACTTCGTGGCCGTGGCCACGTAGGCGTTGCCGTCTACGTGCACGAAGTATTCGTTTTCATCGCCTTTTTGGGCGCCGACGAAGTACGTCGTGGTCTTGGGCTCGGCATCCTCGGTAAACGCGAGGACGACTTTGACGGCGTCTTCGAAGCCGTGCTCGGCAGTCGCCTCGTCGCCCACCACGTCACTCAGGGTGAGCCTTGCCACTTTGCCCAAAAAGCTCTTGAGCTTGCTCTCGTCGAGCTCTTGGCCTTGGGGCAGCTCGTCGAGCTTCCAGGAGTCCCCATCCTTCGTGAAGGTCAAGGTGCCTTTTTCATTGCTCACCGCGACCGAGGTCAGCTTGTCCTTGTCGATGTCGATGAGTTTTGTGTCGATGTAGCTGCGCAGGCCCGACCCGACAGCGTAGACAGAGGCCCCGCGGCCCCGGTAGACCTCGTTTTCGCCCGCGAAGCGGACGTGCAGGCTCGAGCCCGACCCGCTGCCCAGCAAGAAGGCGGTCTTTTTGTCGCCCGCTTCGACCACCACCTTGCGGCTATACTCGTCGTCGCCGACGCGCAGGGCGTCGTGGTTCACCCCGCTGGTGGCCAAAGGCTCACGGACGCGCAGCCCGAGCAGCTCGTCGATGACCTTTTTCACCTTCTCGGTGTCCGCAGGGTAGCCGGCGGCGCTCTCAACGACCCAGCCGTCGTCCTTCTTGACGAGTCTCACCGTTTCGGGCGCCGCGCCTTCTTTGTCGGCCTTTTCCGTCACCTCGAGCGCTGTGACCGCGCCCGACTCCATGTCCACCACCGGGCGGGCGTCTTCGATGTCCGGGGCGGTCTGGCACTGGGTCCACGTCAGGGCGACGAGCCCGGCCTGGACTACGAGCAACCCGGCGAGAGTTTTGTTCAACGTGTTCATGCCTGACCCTCCTTCGTCTCCACGACGAGCGGTTTCGCGCGGCGCCTACGTGTCGACGCCACCGCGATCAGGATAATCAAAGCGAGCAGGACCACGGCGTAGTTGCCGAACTCCCAGGCGTTGCGCTCGCCGTCCTCGAGAGGTTTGAGCGTTCTGGCGAACGCGCCGGTGGTCCGAATCTGCAATAGGTCGGTGTCGGCGAGCGCCCAGTCGATGAGGTTGCGCACCAGCTGGAAGTTGCCGCGGTAGACACCGCCGCCGATCTGGTCGCTCAGCCGCGCCACCAAGTCGGACGCGAAGGCCGACGAGCCCACCACCACGAGGCGCGAGTCGGGGGGCGACTCCTTGATGGTGCGGCCGGTGCGGTCCGCGCCCTCTTGCTGCGGCTCTTGCGACGCGTCACCGCCGAACAGCGGGGACGGTTTGTCGGAGAAGTAGCTTGTGAACCGCCCCACGAGGGACGCGGCCACAGGGTAGGACTTCACGCCGCCCTCGGGCTCGAAGGCCGAGTCGGCCCCCTCGAGGCTTTCGGGCAGAATGCGGGTCGAGTCGGAGGTCCAGGCCTCTTCGGAGGTCTCGAACAGGATCTCCGCGACGACGTCCTTGATGTCTTCGGCGACATCGATGGGGGAGCCCCAGTTGAGCACCACGTTCTGCAGTCCGGACAGAGCCGCGTGGCCTTCGTTGAAGCTCTCCTGGCGGATGTCTGCGAAGAACGGGTAATCCATCAGCTTGATGCGCTTGAGCACGAAGGCACCGCGCTGCTCTTCGATGGGCACGGGGAACCGAGCGTTGCGCTTGTCGAGGACGAACTCGTCTTTTACCGCCACGCCGTAGTGCTCGAGCATCTCCAGGAGACCGGAGTCGGACTTTTGGGCGTCCAGGCCGGCGCGGTCGATCGTCACGTCGTAGGCGCCGGTCAAGGCGATCACCGAGCCGCCCTGCATGAGGTACTGGTCGATGGCGAATTTTTGGTTGTCGCCGAGCGCGCCGGGCTTGGCCACCACGAGCACGTCGACGTCCGCCGGGATGTAGCCTTCGTCGGCCTTGACCCGCTTGACCGTGAACTCTTCGGACAAGGTGCTCTCCAGCAGGCGGTAGTCCGGCTGAGGCTGGGGCTGCTGAAACTGCGGAGGCAGCTGGGGGTTCTGGGGGACCGGCTTCGGATCCTCGGTGAGCAGGCCGATGGTCTTCAAGAAGCCCGGGGTGCCGCGTTTGACACCGGCTTCGATGGACTCTTTGACAGAGGCCTCGGTCAGCTCGCCCTGCAGCGGGATGCGCTCGAGCTGCTCGCCGACTTGGAGCACGGCGTAGAGGTAGAAGCGCTTGTCACCCAGGAGGTCTACGGCCATGGGGCGCAGGCCGTACTCTTCGTAGAGCTGCTTTTGTTTGGCCTCGTCGTCTGTGAGGTCGACCTCCTCGAACCGGAATTTTTCTTTTGCCTTCTCAGCGATCTCAGAGGCCGCTTTGCGGACCTTGTCGGGCACGTCGCCCAGCTCTTCGGGCAGCGCGCCGCGGGTGACGTAGAGTTTGAGCTCAGCCGGCTTCTCGAGCTCGGCGAACATCGCGTCCATGGTGCGGAAGCCGGCGGCCAGGCGCTTGATGGTTTTGGTCATGTCGTATTCGAGGTTGCGCAGGCGCACGTCCACGTTGTTGTCATCGGCGAAGACCTCGATGAGGTCGCCGAACGACAGGACCTCGTACTGGTCGCCATAGCGCACCAGCACATGGAAGTACGAGTTGACCACCGACTCCTCGTGGCGCTCGGAGACCCTGAAGGGGACCGGCTTGATATCGTAGAGCTCGGCGATCTCCTCTTCGAGCTCCTCGTCTTTGTTGGGGTTTGCGAAGCTCACCGTGACCCGCTTGCCGCCGCGGATTTGATACTCGGCGAGGATATCGCGGATCCGGGGCACGAGCGGCGCGAGCAGGGGGTGGGTCTTCTCCGAGAAATAGCCCGAGATGCGCAGGGGCTCGTTCAGCTCGCCCAGTATTTTCTCGGTGACGTCGCTGATGGAGTACTGCCCCTCCTCGGTCAGATCCGCCCGGGCCGAGGTGATGGGGGCGAGCCACATGTTGCCCACCACCACGTTGAGCGCGGCGAAGCCGATGGTCAGCCAGCGTGAGCGGGTGCGACGGCGGCCGGACGCGGCGACGGTGTCGGTGCGCTTGGCCTCGATGAACTGCACATTGAGGGCGACGAAGAAGATGATGATGGAGGCGTAATAGAACACGTCGCGCAGGTCGATGACGCCGCGCTCGATGCTCTCGAAGCGGCTGCCCGACCCGACGGCGCGCAGCACCGAGCCGGTCTCGTTCCCGAAGAACGCCACCACCGAATCGTGGCCCACGAGGTAGAGCAGGCCGCCTATCACCATGGTCACCATCAAGGCCACGATTTGATTGTCGGTCTTGGAGCTGACGCACAGACCGATGGACATGTACGCGCCGGCCAGGAGCAGCGCCCCTAAGTAGCCGCCTATCACCGGACCCCAGTCGAGGTCGCCGAGGAAGGAGACGGTGATGGGCAGGGGCAAGGTGAGCGCCAGAGCCAGAGCGACGAGCACCATCCCGGCGGCCAGCTTCCCCAAAACGAGGGAGCCGGTCTTGACCGGGAGGGTCATGAGGATCTCGAGGGTGCCCATCTTTTGTTCTTCGCTCCACGCGCGCATGGTCAGGGCCGAGACCAAAAAGATGAGCAAGATCGGCAGCCACTCGAACAGCGGCCGGATGTCGGCGATGTTGCGGGCGAAGAAGCGCCCCTGTGTAAAGAATACGAACAAGGTGACCACCAAGAAGACGCCGAGGAAGATGAGCGCCACCGGTGAAAGAAAGTACGAACGTAGCTCCTTGCGGAGCATGGTCATCAGATGGTTCATGCCGCCGCCTCCTTTTTAGGCGCTTTGTGGGCGCTGACATGGCGCTCCATGAGCTCGCGAAAGACTTGCTCGAGGCTGGGGGTCTCGGCGACGACGGCCCCAACGTCCCAGCCGGCCTCGGCCGTGGCCTTGACGATGGCGGGCACGGGAGGGATCCCGCCCGCGCAGGTGATGGTCCACTGCTCGTAGCCTTTTCGCGACGGGTCGCTTCCCAGCTTGGCCGTGGACTCGACGCCTTCGATCTTCTCGAGGGTCTTGACCGCGTCTTCGAGCCCTGCCGGCACGGAGAGCCGCACCCTGTTGGAGGTGAGAAGATCCCGAAGAGGGGCGTCTTTTGCGAGCGCCCCGTCGATCATGATGAGCACGCGGTCGCACACCGCCTCGATTTCGGCGAGGATGTGCGTCGACAAGATAACGGTGGAGCTTTGAGAAAGCCTTTTTATGAGGTCGCGGATCTCGACGATCTGCACCGGGTCGAGGCCGTTTGTGGGCTCGTCGAGGATGAGCACCTTGGGCTTGTGAAGGATCGCCTGGGCGAGCCCGACCCTCTGGCGGTAGCCCTTGGACAGCTCCGAGATGGGCCGCACCAGGTGATCCACCAAGGAGGTGGCTCTGGCAGCGTCCGCGACGGCTTGGGTCCTTGTGTCCTCGGGGATGCCGCGCAGCTCGGTCATCATCAGGAGATACTCTTGGACCAGCATCTCCGGATAGATGGGAGCGTTCTCGGGCATGTAGCCGATCTGCCTTTGGACTCCGAGGCGGTCGTCCAAGACGTCGATGTCGCCGACCGTGACGGTCCCTTCGGTCGGCTCGAGGAAGCCGGTGATGATCTTCATGACCGTGGTCTTGCCTGCGCCGTTGTGGCCCAGCAGACCGACGATTTCACCGCGGCCGACGTCGAAAGACACCGCCTTGGCGGCTTTGACGGGGCCGTAGTGCTTTGTCAGATTTTTAACTGAGATCATTGCTGTTTCACCCTCCGCAGTTACGAGATGAAGGCTCTTTGTCAATGCGCTGAAACACGTGGGTGGGCACTCTATTCCCGCCCCGAGAAAAAATCATTAACTTTTTGATATTGATTAAAAAATCCAGGATGTGGGAGATTGGCAGTGCGAGAGAAAAAAATGAGGAGAAACCTGCCATGGCCAGGCTCGACAAAGATTCGATTTCAAAGAAATTCGCGCCCCATCTCCAAGAAGGCGAGCTGCTCGAGCATTTCGCGTACGGGATCAAGCAGCCCCACGTGGTCGCCATCGCGCTGCTCATGTTCCTCGCGATCCTGCCCGGGATTCTCATCGTGGCGCTTTTGACGAAGAGCTACCTCGTGGGCAAGACGAACAAGCGCATCGTTGTCCTAAAAATCGACGGCCGCGGCCGGGTCAGGAGGGTCACCCCTTACGGCCTCGACGAGTTTCGAGGCGCCGCGGTAAGCACCTCCACGGGCAAGCGCTTGACCCACGTTCGGATCGACATCCCCGCAAAGCCGTTTGTGGCGAAGTTCCACCCGGCCTTTGCCCCGTTCAACCGCCCCGGCGCCATGGCCATCGCGGCGGCCATCGATCCTCGCGCCGAGAAGACCGCCGCGCCGGCGATGGCGCTTTTAGATGCGATATTGCTTCTTGGACCTACCGGAGCCGGAAAGTCTCCCTTGGGTGAGAGGATCGAGCAGCGGGGTCTTTGGGGCAGGCGCTGCTTCCACTTCGATTTTGGGGAGAATCTCAGGGCAGTCGCCGCCCTCGAGAGCGCCCCGGGGTTTTCGGCTGCCCAGCTGGACTACGTGCGGGACGTGCTCGAGCGGGGCGCGTTGTTGGAGAATGAGACGTTCGTGATCGCGGAGAACATATTGGATCGCTTTATCGCCTCCCGCGGCGTCGGGCCCGGCGATCTTCTGGTGATGAATGGGCTGCCGCGCCACGTGGGGCAAGCCCGGGATGTGGGCGGCCGCGTCCGCATGATCCGGGTCGTCGAGCTTGTGTGCGATGCAGGCACGGTGGTGCGGCGCATCTCGACCAACGCCGGGAGCGATCGGGCCGGCCGCAAAGACGACGCCATCGCGCTCGTGCGGCAAAAACTTCGCACCTTCGCAGCGAGGACGGCGCCGCTTCTGGCCCACTACGAGCAGCAGGGCGTCTTGACGACGCGCGTCCGCGTGTCCGCGGCCACCCAGCCCGACGAGCTCATCGCCGAATTGACGCCGGCTCCTCCCGCGAATCCCTAGCCCTTCCATGACCCGACCATGACCGCGGCGTGGCCGCTTGGTGATGTTGCTGTGACCGGCTGCCCACTCCTGCGTGACTTTTGAGTGACGTGGGCTGGTTACTATCAAAGCAAAGACGGTAAACCGATTTTTTTCAAACAGTCGGCTTCTTGCTCAAGAAGCTCGCTTTAGGAGAGGAAAATCATGGATTTGGGGCAAAAAAATACGACGACCTCGAAGCGGATTCTCTTGACCGGCGTGTTCGGCCCCTTCGGGGTTGACGATGAGCACGGTCGCAAAGAGAACATCATCGAGCTGTTTCACAATCAGGTCACCAAGGCGCAGGGGCACGCCTCCTTGCGCTTCTTCCACCGCTCGTTCGGTTTGTACTTCATAGCCGAGAACATCGACGCGGAGGTGACGGTGCTCGATTTTCCGAGCCGCCGCCGCTTCGAGAAGGAGCTGGAGAAAGACTACGACATCGTCGGCATCTCTTTCATCACACCCAACTTCTCAAAGGCCCGCACCATGGCCCAGGCGATAAGGCGCATCTCGCCGCGCTCCGAGATCGTCCTTGGCGGTCACGGAGCGGCCATCGAAGAGGTGGATGAGCTCATCGCGTGCGATCACGTGGTCAAAGGCGAGGGCATCGCCTGGTTCCGATCCCACCTGGGACAAGACACCGAGGCGCCCATCCACCATCCGGTGCTTCCGAGCAACCACGGTCAGTGGATCTTCGGGGTCCCTTTTTTGGGAAAACCGGCCAGTTTGCTGGTCCCGGGGCTGGGGTGCGTCAACGGCTGCCGGTTCTGCTCCACCTCCCACTTTTTCGGCAAGAAGTACACGCCCTTCATGGCTACCGGGCGCGAAATGTTCGACGCGGCGTGCCGCATCGCCGACGAGAGCGGGGTCGAGGCGTTCTTCGTCATGGACGAAAACTTCTTAAAGGAAAAAAAACGCGCCGTGGAGTTTTTGCGGCTCATGGAAGAGGGCGAGCGGTACTTCGAGATGTCGATTTTCTCTTCGGCCGAGGCCATCACCGCCTTCGGTGTGGAGAACCTGGTCCGCATGGGGACGCGCTTCGTCTGGGTCGGTGTGGAGTCGGGGACAGAAGATGAGGCCTATCAGAAGAACCGCGGCATCGATCCGCGAGCGCTCATCAAAACCCTGCGGGATCACGGCATCAGCGTGCTCGCCTCGGGGATCCTGTGCGCCGAGCACCACACACGGGAAAACATACAACAAGAGGT
>JAABTR010000050.1 GCA_011389755.1 Deltaproteobacteria bacterium
CGACTTCATGATCGGGCTCGAGTCCGACATGGTTCAGTTCATGCTGCTCACGCCGATGCCCACCACGACTCTGTACAACGACCTCAAGGAGCGCGGGCTCTTGCGCATGGATCTGCCTTACGAAGAATGGCACGGGCAAAAGTACATGGTCTGGGATCACCCCGAGTTCCCCTTCGATTCCGCCGAGGAGATCATGGACCGGGCTTTCGAGAAAGAGTACGAGGTCAACTCGAGCTCCATCTTGCGGCTCATCGAGACCTCGTTTCGGGGGTACGAGACCCTCGAGGCAAAGCAGAATCGGGACAGGTGCCTGGATGTTCGGTGTCAAAACATCAGGTCGCGAGCTCGGGAGTACAGCCTCATGCTGCCCACCATCGCCCGCAACGCGGTCAACGAGACCGAGAGACAAAGGGCGCGAAAGCTGCAGCAGAGAATCGATCGGGCGATTGGAAAGCTCGGCCTCAAAGGACACCTCAAGCAGGCGGGGATCGCGGCCTGTGTGGCGGCCTGGAAGACCCGGACGCTCTTGCTCGGAGACCGGATTCAGCCGCGCAGCTTTGTGAGGCATTACCCGGCTAAAGAGCGAGCCAAGCAGCAGCGTCCCGTGAACCAGGGCGATCTTGTAATCCAGCCGGCCACCGAAACAACTCACCGCGTCAGCGCGTTCAGCGCGCGCCCCCCAGCGCTTCGTCGATCGCCTCGTTGACTTTCCGCCCTTTAAATAGAATTCTTTTTTAAGAATGATTCGGTAAAAGGCCCTTTGAAACTCGGGGCTTTTGAGGTTTGGGAACGTTTTGAGCAAAGACCTGATAAAGGAGCGGCAGATGATGCTGCCTGGGGCGCCTCGCTTGGAAGACCGCGTCGTCTCGGTCGCGGCCCGCCGCCCCAGCGGCCGCGCGGAGCTCAGGCGCATCGAGATCGAGGAGATAGGCTCCGGCGGCACGGCCAAAATAAAAAAGATTTTCGATGCCGACTTGCTGCGCCAGTGCGCCGCCAAGAAGCTGCACTCATACGGCGCCTGCGACGAGGGGACCGTGGGCCGGTTCATCGAAGAAGCGCAGATTATGGGGCAGCTCGAACACCCGAGCATCGTGCCGGTTCACGAGCTGGGCGTCGATGAACAGGGCTGCCCGTTTTTTACGATGAAGCTCGTCGAGGGGATCACGCTCCGGGAGCTCATCAAGCAGCACGACGTGGCCACGCGGCCCCGCGCGGTGTTGTACGACCTGCTCGGCGGCTTCCTCAAGGTGCTCGACGCCATGGCGTTCGCCCACAGCCGGGGCGTGGTCCACCGGGACTTAAAGCCCGACAACATCATGATCGGGCACTACGGCGAGGTCTACGTGATGGACTGGGGCATCGCCAAGCTGCTTCGGCGTCACGAGGGGCGGGACTTCAAGAGCTTCTTGCCCAAAGAGATCGCCGGGACGCAGCGGTTGCCCTCGCGAATCGCCGAGGGGCAAGTGGTGGGGACCGCGGGGTACATGGCGCCCGAGCAGGCCTGCGGGGATGTCGATGAGATCGATGAGCGCAGCGACATCTTCTCGCTGGGGGCGATCCTCTACGCGATATTGAGCGGCGACGGGCCCTACAAGGGCAAAAACAGCAACGAAGTGTTTATAAAAAACCTGACCTTTCAGGCCGAAGATCCCCGGACCAGAGTCGAGGCCGACCTGCCCGAGAGGCTGTGCCGCATCGCGCTCAAGGCGCTCGATCGCGATAAAGGGCGGCGCTACCAGAGCGTCTCGGAGCTCAAGGGCGACCTCGAGGAGTTTCTGCAGTCGGGCTGGCAGCTGGAAGTGCGGACCCACAAAGCGGGCGAGATCATCGTGCGGCAGGATGAGGCGGGGCGGGAGGCGTTTGTCATCACCGAGGGGCGATGCGCGGTCACCCGAGAAAACGCCGGGCGCGTAACGGCCATCGCCGAGCTCGGCCCGGGTGAGGTCTTTGGTGAGACCGCCTTGTTCACCGGGTCGCCGAGGACCGCCACGGTCACAGCGATCGAGGAGACAGAGGTCTTCGTCATCACCAAGGAGCAGCTCGATCAGCAGATCGGCCTGGGGTTTTTCGTCGGAAGAATCATCAAAGCGCTGGCCGAGCGCTTTCGAGATGAGGGGGAGAGGGTCTCCGCCTTGGAGGTCGAGCTCGACGAGACGGAGGTAGAGCTCCAGGTCATGCGGCACATGGCGTTCGAAGGCCGCAAGGTCGGTGACAATCGCTGCGAAGCCTCCTGGTCGAGCTTGCTCACAACGCTGCATTCAAAGTACGGCCAATCCCCCGAGGCCCTCGCCCGCTCAGTCGAGCGCCTCACAGGCGTCGTCATCGACCGCGCCGGAGATCGGGTGATCGCAAAACAAAAGCTCGAGTGAGTTTTTCAAAACGCACAACCATTCTCGACAGGATCGTCATCAATGACGATCTCGCCGCTTTCTTCGGTCAGATCGAGGGTTCCTTCCCAAACTAGGGCGTTTGTCCAGTCCGTGTCATCG
>JAABTR010000051.1 GCA_011389755.1 Deltaproteobacteria bacterium
ATGACGATCTCGCCGCTTTCTTCGGTCAGATCGAGGGTTCCTTCCCAAACTAGGGCGTTTGTCCAGTCCGTGTCATCGGTCACATCCCGCAGCAGCTCGATGGCGATCTCTTCTGCCGGCATGTTTTGCACCGTGATTTCGTAGTCGAAAGAGCAGATGCAGGCACATCGGTCGGTTCCGCCGCCTTTCACCGGAGCAGGCGCGTCGTGCTCGGTGATGGTGTAGACGCCCTCTTCGAGGGAGATGGTCATGTCGTGCTCGCCGCAGCAGTTGAGGACGATTCGGTTGTCCGAGAAGGTGAAGACCTCGGATTGGGGATCGTGGCTCCACCTGACGATCTCCGCGTCGCAGTAGTCGGACCTTTCGATGTTTGCTTCAAAGCCGTCGCATTCGCTGAGCGCCGCTCGGTAGACGAGGCCGTTTGGCGCTTTCTTGTCACCGCCTGTGCCGCCGGTGTCGCCGGTGTCGCTTGTGTCGTTGGGCTCTGCGGTGAAGTTGCCGCAAGCGGCCGCCAGGATCGCCGAGAAGAACGCGCCTATCGTTTTGATTTTCATAACAAAAGTCCTCCGTTTTCTTCGCCCTGTCTCATTGGGTCTTACCCATCGCTGCGCGGAATTGGGAAAACCGCGTATTCAAAAGCTGTAGGCCGCGCCCAATGAGCCCCTCGTTGCAAGGTGCCCCGCCAGAGAGTCGTCGAGGACGAACGCCTGGCCCCCGATGTCCCAGAAAAAACACGCGGACAGGGCCCGCCAGATCGGAAAGTCGAGCCCGATAAAACCGCCGTAGGAAAAGATCGTCCCGCGGTGCTCGGCCTCGTCTGTTTGATTTTGGATGCCGTAAAGGGCGCCTGCCGAGAGGCCGACGAAGAGGTCGAGCAGCGAGTGCTCGAACCGCCAGGCAAGCTTGGCGTCGGCGCCGAAGAGCCGGATTCGATAGTCGAGCATCCCCTCGGAGACGCGCCCCGAGCCGAAGGAAAAAAGGGCAAAGCCCGTCATCGGCCCCATGTCGGTCCGCAGCCCGGCGATCCCCTGGTGGATGGCCGCCAGCTGCTTGAGGGCCGAGCTGAGCAGCCCGTACTGAGCGAAGAGCGATATGGTTCCGCGGGCGCTGCCTTTTTCGTCCTGGAGCACAAGGCGGGTCTCGTCCCGCAGCGCCTGCGGTTCGAGGTCGTAAGTGCATTGATGTTCGAGGGTGAGCTCCTGCTCGTAGATTCGACCGCGGCGGCGCAGGGTGACGGTGTAGGTTCCAGCCGATAGGGACAAAAGGCGGGAGGTGCCGGGCTCTTTTTCGAGCTCGGTCACGATCTCTTTTCCGGGCTCGGAGACCACGAGGATGTGTCCAGAGATCTGTGGTCCGAGCCCGAGCTGCGATTCTCCTTTTTCGATGTCGGTGAGCACGACGGCGCCCCGGCCGGTGATGCGGTAGTCGTAGGTGGGGTGCTGCGCCCCGGCGACCGTGCGGGATGTTTTTACGACCGTTTTTCCGTAGGCGTAGTGGTAGACTTCGCCGAGGGTGATGCGCTTGTCGCCGTCGTAGTCGGCGGTGCCCCGAAGCCCCGAGAGCAGGTAGTGGGTGAAGTACGAGCTTTGGAGGTGAGCCGACTCGTGGGATTTTTCTCCGGGCGCGCTCGAGGTCAAAATCGCCATGCCGCTGGTGTCCAGTGAGTCGGCGATGGCGATGTCGAAGGCCGGCCCGGCGCGGCCCCCTTTGGCGGTGGTGATCCCGCCGCTTTGGCAGGCGTCCACCACGAGCACCTTGGTGGTGGCGCGGGAGCCTTCGACGAGATCGCGCAGCTGGGCAAAAGGCAGCTTGCGCTCCCCAAACTCCAGGTTTGCTCCATCGGCGTGGCCCGAGTAGTAGACGAACAAGAGGGTTCGCGCAGCGCCGGAGGCCTGTGCCGATGAAGCGGAGGCGTCGAGACGCTCGATCGCATCCAAAACGTCTTGGGGGTCTGTTCCGGTGAGCAAGACGACGTGGTCTCGCGAGAAACCGCCCAGCTCTTCTAGGATTTTGGCCACGCGCTTCGCGTCCCGCTCGGCATAGCGCAAGGCGGTTCGGCGCTCGTTGCCCCGGTTGTTCCCGATGATGAGCGCGAAGCGCGCGGGGTCCGCTTCGGCCGCGCTCAACTCAAAAAGTACGGCGGCGGCTATCAACAAAAGCGCCGCACCACGCCCCCTCGCATTTTTCATGGCGACGCTTCCTTGCGAAATTCGATGCTCGCTTGATCTAGGTCCATGGGAATCCGGTGCGGGATTTCACGGCCGCCAGATTCATCCATCGCTTTTTTAACGGCTGTTTTCACGTCCCCAAGCGTAAACGGGTCCTTGGAGATGAGCAGGAACAGGCGCTCTGAGCCGGTGGTTCCATCCATGATCACGCTGCCTGGAAGGGGGACGGAGCCCCTCAGCAGGACGGCGCGATCTCCATTTAGAGGATGATAGGCCTGTGTAACGCCTCCCGCGCTGACCGATACGATCATCCCGTAAATGTCTTCTTTGGACGATACAAGCGGGACGAACCTCAACGCATCGTTTTGCGAGATGACGTCGCCGTCTCGAAGGCGGAAGACGCGGTTTTCTCTGCGCACGTAGACTTCGAGTCCCACTGTTCCCTTTTCACCGACATAGGCGTCGACCTCGGAGGGTGCCTGTTCGTTCGGCCCGCTTCGTGGGACGAGGAGGGTAAAAACCACCGCCGCGGCTGCGGCCAGTGGAGCGACAGCGGCCGCGATACGCAGGACGCGGCGTCTCGCGAGGCCTCGGGACACTGAAATGCGATTTTCGGCTCGAGACGCCACAGCATCGAATGTGGACGGGAACACACGATCGTCGAAATCCCTTGTTGCCTCCTCGAAGGAGGCGAGCGCGGACCGACAAATTGCGCACTCGGCCAGGTGGGCGTTCATCGGATGATCGGTCGGACGCCCGGCCAGAGCGTAAGCGTCGAGCCGATACTCCCGGGGGCATGATGGGGCGAGATTTTTCATGCCGTCTCTCCTTGTGCCTTCTTTGCGGCTCGCCGGCAAAAGGCGCGCAGCTTGGTGCCGACGGTACGCCTCGAGACGCCCATGACCTGGGCTATTTCTTCTTGGGTCATCCCGTCGACATGCGTGTACAACGCGATCGCGCGAGTCCTTTCGTCGAAAGGGGCGAGCAGCGCGGCGATCCGCTGGATGGCGATCATGCGCGTCTCGGCACATGCCGAGTGAGAGAGGTCGACTTGCTCGTCGAAAGAAAACTCCGCGCCACGTGACTCTCGGCTTCGCCAGATATTGAGGCAATAGTTTGTGGTCACCCGGTAGAGCCAGGGCAAGCACTCGCGGTCTGAGAGATCGAGCTTCTTGTAGTGGCGCAGCGCCCGCAAGAAGATCTCCTGGGTCGCCTCCCGGGCCGCCTCGCGATCTCCCAAAAGCCGCAGGCAGCGCCGATAGATAACAGGCCCCGCGCTGCGATAGAGTCGGCTGAGCTCTTCTCGATCCATGCTTTTTTGCTTCAGTCCTCACACGCGAACGCGACCGGGGTGTCATCGATGACGATCTCGCCGCTTTCTTCGGTCAGATCGAGGGTTCCTTCCCAAACTAGGGCGTTTGTCCATTGATCATCGTCGGTGATATTCCGCAGGAGTCGGATCTCGACGATGTCTGAGGGCATGTTTTTCAATTCAACCTGGTAGTCGAACGGGCAGGTGCACTTGCACCGCGTTTGTCCGCCATCTTCTGTTTGCTCAGGAGCGTCGTGTTCGGTGATCGCGTAGACGTCGCCGTCTTGGCGGACGGTGATGTCGTGCTCGCCGCAGCAGTTGAGCATGATGCGGTTGTCCGAAAAGACGAGGGTTTTTGAGGCGTGGTCGTACTCCCATTTTGCGATCTCAGCGGCGCAGTAATCGGACCTTTGCGTTTTTGTTTCGAATCCGCCGCAGTCGCTCAAAGCCGCGTCGTAGCTCAGCGGTTCCACTTTTGTTTCGCTCGAGTCGCCGCAGCTCGCCGTCGAGAGAGCGACGAGCAAGACCGCCACTGCTTTGAAATCCATCGTTTTCCCTCCTCTTTTTTGAGGCATAACCGTGCCACGTCGAGTTTTACCCGGCCGCTTCGATAAATGGGAAAAAAAGATACGGAGCTCTAGATATCACAAACCCAAGAAGTTGATGGCGAGGCCCGAGGCGGCGATGGCCGCGCCGGAGAGGGCATGGGAGAAGCGCTCGAGGGGGCGGATCCGCACGAACTGCAGGCCCATTGCGCCCAGCGTCACGATGGCGACCATTGTGCCCACCGTGGCGACGGTGAACGCCCCGGTCACCAGGGCGATGCCGGCCACCGAATGCTCCGACGCGGGCGCCATCAGCAGCGGGATGAGCGGCTCACAGGGGCCGAGGGCGAAGATGATGAACAGCGTCCACATGGTGCGCCGGTGCTTGCGCACGTGGGGGCTCTCGTCGTGAGGGGCGGCTTCGTGCCCGGCGCGGGCAGGCGCTTTGTGGTCGTGGGCGTGGGCGTGAACCGAGCCGTCGGTGTGCACGTGCACGTGGCTGTGGCCTCCGGTCCGCGCTTTGTAAAGGCCCCACAGGAAGTACAGCGCGCCGAATCCGATGAGCGCCCAACCGGCTAAGGCGCCGCGCACTCCTTCGAATGACTCCATGCCGAGCACGGACCAGCCCACGGCGATACCGATGGCGCCCAGCAGGATAGAGGACGCCACGTGGCCCAGCCCGCAGACCGCGGTCCAAAAGACCGTTTTCCTGAGCGTCCAGCCCTCTGCTTTGCCCAGCACTATGAACGGAAGGTAGTGATCGGGCCCGATGGCCGTGTGCACGAGGCCGATGGTGAGGGCGGTGACCGCGAGGACGCTGATGGAGTCGGGCATTGGGGCTTCCCTGTCGTCTTTGGAGCGTCCCATGGACAGGGCGCTTCATGATCGACGACGTGGTAGCACATGTTTGCCGGCAAGTGCTACACAAAACGACTCGAGTCATGGAGCTGGGAGGTTACATGTCATTGGTCTCCGTCGAGCTTTTCCGGTCGTCTCCTTTCGACGAGGCGACCGTCTCCACCGGTGTGAGCCGTTTGGGCTGGGTGCGGATCGGCCGGCCGATCTCTGCGTCGGAGGCCCCCATGCGCCGGGCGACCAGGGTGACGCGTCTGTCGTACCAACCCAGGAGCTTGCCTCTCCACGCCGACCACGGGCGTTGCGTCTTGTACATGCGCCCGAAGTGCCGAAGCGTCTCCCCGACCATGTCCAGGCCGGGATCGAGGGTGAGCATTTCCGGGACCTGATCTGGGTAGTACCGGCTGAGGAGCTGTCCCGGCCCCAGATCCATGCCCGTCTGTCGCCAGCGCGTCTTGGCTTTGCGCGTATTGAGCATGCGCACGATGGCTTCTCGGGAGTGGCTGATGCCTCGTCTCGACGGTTTCAACAAGGTGCCGCCCCAAGGTGCCTCGGTCTTGTAGGCCCATTTTCGGGGGTAGGGGCCGATGCCGCAGCGGTCTCCGGACTCGTGGAAGCAGACGCCGGCGAGCCCCCAAGGGTTGAGCTCGAAGCGTTTGGCGACGCGGACGATGTGGTAGGCCCATTCGGCCGCAGCGTTTTGGCGTTCCTCATCGGTCTCATAGAGCCTCCCGCATTCCATCCAGTAGGTCCCTTTGCCCGGAGTCCTCCATTTTTTGTAGGCCAAGATGCCCTCGGCGATGCGACCGATGAGCCGCATC
>JAABTR010000052.1 GCA_011389755.1 Deltaproteobacteria bacterium
CCAGTAGGTCCCTTTGCCCGGAGTCCTCCATTTTTTGTAGGCCAAGATGCCCTCGGCGATGCGACCGATGAGCCGCATTTCGTCTTGGCTTGGGAAGGGCGGCTCAGGCGGCACGAATTCGGTCCTCGGCAAGGGATCGGCGAAGCCGGGCTCGCAGACCGGGGGAGCGTCTTTTGCGCGGCTGTCCGAGTGAACCTCCTTTCGCGCGTTGGTCAAAGGCAGCAACCCCGCGATGCAACCAAGCACGACGACTGCGAAGCGTGATCGAAAAAACATGAGATCATCCCCCTGTCTGTCGTTTTTTGAAAGTGTTGCGTGTTTTGGCGAAGGGGTAATCTAAGCAGTGAATGTGGCCGCGCAAAGCCCCGTCAGGAAAGCTTTGGGAAAGCGAGACGCCATTTTCAGTGGTCGCGCGTCAACCGCCGCTTTGTGAGGTGTTTTTGTCTGGGTATTTTTCGAGTATCGGGTCCTTGGGGTGCTCTTCGACGTAGAGCTCGCGCCGCATTTTGCCATTGAGCCAGGAGCAGTTCATGGGGTAGACGCCGGGGCGGAAGATCGTCATGTAAAAGTGCCAGACGACGACGGCGAGCACCGCGAGCCAGGCTTCGTAGTAGTGTATGACGAGCATGACGTCCAAGAAGCCCTTGGGGAAGGTCTCCACCGCCAGGTTGTCGAACCACAAAAACACCCCGGTGAAGGTCATGACGATGGTTCCCCAGACGAGCGCCCAGTACTCGGCTTTTTCGGCGAACCCGAAACGCTCGAACTGGGGATGCTTCGAGGTTAGACCCAGGTTGTGCTTCACCATGAGAAGAGCGTCGGTGATGTCGTGCACCCGCGGGAGCATGTCCCGGACGAAGGTGCGCCCGCGCTTTGTCAGCATGTGCACGAGGTGCGACAGCGACAAGAGCACGAACACGAGCGCCGCCGCCCTGTGAATCTGGCCGCGCATCTCGAACCCGCCCATGTACCCGAACAAGAACCGCGCCCACCCGGCGTCGTTGAACCGCAACGCGAAACCGGTCACCGCCAAAACGGTAAACGACAAGAACAAGATCGCGTGTTGAGTGACCTCGAACTTGGTCATCCGGGGAACCGTCGCGAGGCGCAGGTGTTTTTGAAGGCGCCGAACCAGGTCGATGAGGACATAGATGAGCATGGAGCCGATCACCAAGGCGACGAAGACGATGTAGATGTCCGCCACGATTTGGGCGATGGGGGTCTGGGTGATGCCCGGCGTCGCGTGCACGGGTGTGCCGGCGAGCGACTCTGAGATGTTCGGGTGGCAGTCTCCACAGGTCTTTTGGAGGTTGTCTGGGTGTATCGTGGACCGCGGATCGGTGTGGGGCAGGATCAGATGCGCTCCGTGGCACGAGGCGCAGTTTGCCACCGTGGTGTCCCCCGCTTTGCTCTTGAGGCCGTGATAGGTGTCGATGTAGCTGCGGAGTCTTCCCGTGGGGATGCCGAACTTTTCGGACAACCGCGCAGACTCGTGGCAGGGGGCGCAGGTGGCTTCGGCCACCCGGACCGGGGAGACCGGTGAGAGGGGATTATCGGCAGACAAGATCCCGTGCTCGCCGTGGCAGTCGGTGCAGATGGGCGCGTCGGTCTCTCCTCGGGAGGCCAGCTGTCCGTGGACGCCTTGCTTGTAGTCCGCAGCTATCTTGTCGTGGCACTTGCCGCAGGTGTCCGGGACGTTGAAGTGGAAGATCGGCGAGTCGGTGCTCGAGGCGGCGTAGATCTCGTGAGCCGAGCCCGCTCCGTGGCAGTCGAGGCATGTGGCGGCCACGTGCTCGTCCGGCATGACCGCGCCGTGGACGCTGCTGCGGTAGGCCGCGACGGCGACTTTCGATGTCAAGTGGTGCTCTCGCACCAGGTTCACGTCGGAGTGGCAGCTGCTGCACAGGTCCGACAGGTTGTCCTTATGGACCTTTGACTTGGGATCGCTCGGCGACAAGATGTCGTGGGTGCCGTGGCATCGCTTGCACGACGGTACCCCTTTTCCGGGAACTTTGGCGCGGCCGTGGACGCCGTATAGCTCGGCGACTTCGGTGTGGCACATCCCGCAGTCGACTTTTTCGAGCGGGGTTTTATGGGGCCCGTCTTCCACGTCCATGTGGCAGTCGCTGCACCCGAGGTCCTGGTGCGCCGACCGGCTGAGCGCGGCCATCCTTTGGGCCTGTTTTTTGGGACCCTCGACCTTGTGACACTCGGTACACTCTTTGGCCTGGGCCAAAGGCGACGCGAGCAGCACAGTGAGAACGCAAAAAGTTATTTTTCGAAGCACGTGACCTTCCCGGGTGTTTCGTGGTTCCGGCGGATTTAGATAGTTATTGGAACCGTGTTTTTCAAGGCGTCGGTTTAGAGTAACTTAGCGCAAAGACGCACGCCGGGAAAAAAAATCTCTCAGAATTGTAGACAATGAATCGCTGTGGGGGGCTATTCAGACCAACCTATTTCTCGAGAGTGAGCTGGTCGATCGTGTTGTGGTTCCCGTCGAAGGTGGTGAGATCCAGGGTCTTTCCTTCGATTTCGATGACGAGGTAGTTGTTGAGGTCGCCGTGGACCGAGTATTCGGTGAACCAGTTGCTTCCGTTGCCGTATCCCGGGGTGTAGAACCCGCCGGCGACGATGTGCCGGACGCCCTCTCCCTCTGCGACGACCGTCTTCCCGGCGATGGGATAGGTCCGCTCGTAATTGTGGTCGTGCCCGGCGATGGTGAGGTCCACGCCGTATTCTTCGAGCACGGGCAACCAGCTGTGAATGTCGGTCGTGGACCCGTGGTTCGAGGCGGAGAAGAAGGGATGGTGGACCATGGCGATGATCCAGTCGATGTCCTCATCCGCCGAGGCCGCGGCGAGATCCGCTTCGAGCCAGGTCTTTTGTTTCGCCTTGGACGAGGTGGCGTTAGAGTCCAAACCGACCACATGTAGGTTGCCGTAGTCAAACGACCAGGTGTGTTCCTGAAGACCGCTCAGCTCCGCCGCGTTCGGATAGCGGGGCAGAGCGAAGTTGCCGAAGTAGACGCTCGCGATGAGCTCGTGGTTGCCGATGACCGGCATGAACGGGGAGTCGGACAGCGCCGGCCCGATGGCGTTCCACCACTCATCCCATTCCCCTTGAGTGCCCAGATTCGTGAAGTCGCCGCTGAAGAGCCAAAAATCCGGATCGATGTCGACAAGGTGCTGGACGTTGTTTTTGATGCCCTTTGCCCCTTCGCGACTATCACCGCAGGCTATGAAACGGATCGGCGCGTCGCTTCCCTTTGTGTGTCCCGTGCGGAAGCTGTGGACACCGGATAACTCGGCGCCGCTGAAGCTGCAGGACGCTTCGTCCACCGACTCCCAAGCTCCGACTCGGTAGAAATACTGTGTATCGGGTTTGAGGCCGGTGATTTCAACCGTCCAGGTCATGCGTTTTTGCAAACCGAGGAATGTGTAGACTTGAGCCGTCCCCTCGGCGGTCAAACCGGCGTTGTACGTCATCGTTTCGCCGGAGCCGGTCCACAGCAACACTCTCGGCACGTATCCAGAGTTCTCGTTGGTCACGTTCGTTTGCCACTGAAGAGTCGCCGTCGTGGCTGTGTCGTTTTGCCAGGTGATATGAACTTGCTTGGGCGTGTGCTTCGCGGTCGGATTCCAGTTCGCCGGCAAAGAAACCGGACAGGCCGCGTCCGGATCCACGACGCACGCGTTGTCTTCGCAGAGCAGGCCGAAATCACACTGCCCGCACTGAATCTCGGTCGAGTTGCAGTTGTCGAGCAACGTGCCGCACTCGGCGCCCTCGGTCTCGCAGGAGAACACGGGGCACTCACCCTCGACGCACGCGTTCGAGTCGTTGCAGATTTGCCCCTCATCACACGTACCGCAGGAGAGCGTGCCTTCACAGCCGTCGAAGGCGAACCCACACTCGGCGCCGAGGTCGGTGCATGTTTTCGGCGTGCAGCCCGCGAGCACGCA
>JAABTR010000053.1 GCA_011389755.1 Deltaproteobacteria bacterium
TCAAAGCTCTCGCTGCACGTGCGCCCCTGCTTACAGGTCCCGCAATCCAAGGTGGCCCCGCATCCGTCCGGCGGAAATCCGCACGTGGCGTTCAGGCTGGAACAGGTCGCCTGGGTGCAGTCATCCCCGATGCCCGAATCCGCGTCGTTTTCGGGGTCCACCTCGCCCTCGGGGAGCTTGTCCTTGAATCCAGTGCAGGCCGCTATCATCATCGCGGCCAGCAGTATTGTCAGAGTTCCTGCTTCGATTCTCATCTCTCGTTCCTCCTAACGTTTCGCGTCTAAAGGCTGAGCTGCAAAAGGACAACGAACATGTCATTGTCGAAGGCAATCCCTTCGAGCTCTTCGCGGCGGACGTAGTTGCCCTGGAGCTTGGCGAAATTCGCCAGATGTACGGTAATACCCGCCGTGATCCATCGTTTGTGCTGGGGCCAGACGTCTTCGATGGCCGCATTCGTGCCGTTTTCGAGCTTTTCGTTTCCGTCGAGCTCCTCCACTCGGCCGGTCAAATCGACGACGCCGGGCCACGCGTGGATCGTCAGATCCGCGTGCCAGCTCATCCCCCTCTGCGCTTCTCCCGTGCTCAAGTAGTAGTCCCAAAAAACGACCTCGGCTTCCGCCGTGAATATCCACAGATGGGCCATGGCGTCGAAACCCAGGCTTCGTTGCTCTGTGAGGGTGTTGTAGTGATTGTCCGTTTGGGCGACGTTAACCCCGAGCCGGACCTGAAGATCCAGCGGGTTTGCCCCCCACGGATGGAAGATCCGGTTGGGCCAGAGCTCGCCGCGCACCACGAAGAGCAGCTCGTCCATGGTACGAAGCGGCTGGGTCACGAGCTTGACCGAGTTGTAGACGCCCCCCTGGAGGACGACCATCTTCCATGGATCGCTGAGCGTAAGCCGTGCGCCGAGCTGCCGTCTGGGAGAGAGTTTGTTGAGCAGGGGAGCGTTGACGAGAGCCTGGTCTTCAGTGGGCTTCATGTTTGCCTGGCTGAAGGGGATCTTCATGTTGCCCACCCGCAGGTCGAGCACGGAAAAGCGATCCCACCCCGCATAGGCGTCCTGCAGATAGTTTGACGATTGGGTTCCGTCTTTGAACCGCGGGACGAACTCGACTTTGGCCTTGTAGTAGATTCCCAGATCATTGAAGCGCCCTTTGAGCCCGATCTCCGCGTCGTCCATCACGAAGCCGTCCCGGTGGCCGAACACGGTGCCTCGCGCGAAGTCGGCTGATTTTTTCTCCACCTCCTGACCTGCTTCGTCGACGATCCAGATCGATTGGCGCTGCGAGTAGACGAACGAGCTGCGCAGCAGAAGGGTCGGCTCGATCCGCTCATCCAGGAAGCGGGGCTCGCTGTCCTTCGTGTACCAAAGGTCGCGGCCTCGTCTGGGCTCTTCGGGTTCGGTGACCAAGTAGTCGAACAGCGGCCGGTCAGAAGAAAGCGAGTCTTCGGTTTTCGCGGGTTCCTCTTGAGCGGTCGCGCGGCTTCGAGAGGTCTTTTCAAGCAGTCCGGCTCGAACCGGTGCGCTTTGGGTGATACCGCCGACAAAAATGGCGATCGTTGCCACGACGCCGAGAACTTGGGTGTTGAACAAAACGCACTTCCTTGATTGATGGGCCGCTCGCGCGGGGCGAGAATCCAAGACAATATGGAGGCCTCAATATGAAGGGCGGTGGTGACATATATGGGCAGCCTCTGTGACAACGATGTCACAGGGCGCTTTGCAACCTTTCAACATCGGCGATCGTCTCCACCCGCGTCCAGCCTTCATCACTGGGATGGACCGGTCGAACTCCCAGCCATTTTCCCGACTCCGCGGTTGCCCAGATTCCGGTCTCGTCGGCGATGAAAAAGATTCGTCCGGCAGTCGGCAAAGCTGCAACGGCCCACTCCTCGGCGGGGTCGAGGGGCTGCGCGTCTTCGGCGTTTTTCAACGCCACGGTTCGTTCCATCCCGTGCGAAAAAGTCATTTTTTTATGAAGACTCGTGAAAACATATCCGTCCAGAGCAAACGAATCGATCATGGCGAAAGCGAGATCCCGCGGAATGAGGTTGAGTGGGGCCTTTGTCCCGTCGGCTCGCACGCTTTGCCAGAGGTGGACATGAAATGCCGCGTAGGAGTGAACTTCGTCCCCGTCCGGATCCGACGCCCGATAAAGCTCTTGAGCCTTCGCGATAGTTTGTAGATTCTCAAGCGCCGTGTGTTCCTGGGCACGAAATCGCTCGGGGCCGAAGGGTTGAGGCTCACCGCCGAAAAGATCTGTCGTCCAAAATGCGGCCCCCGCGAGCAGGGCGGCGCTGACCAGCACGACCAAAAAATATGCGGTCAAGCGGTCGACCCGTGATCGGCCTTTGCCCCCCAAGGCAGCGGCGACCGCATGAGCGCCGCCCTGCTCGCGGGACTTCATCTTTGCTCCTCGCAAAGTGGCGCGAACCGCTGAAACCAACTCGCGACGGCGGGCTCGTCCAGAGATTGTACGGTTTTTTGAAACGGGCAAAAGGCGAGGGGATCGGTGAGCAGAAAAGGCGCCTGCTCGCCGGTCATCGGGTAGAACGCGGCCCCCTCCAAAAGCGGCGAGTCCGCGTCGTGAGGAGACTTGAACTCCGGCGGCTCGTAGCTCAGGTAAAAACGCGTGACCAGGGCGGCGAAAAAAACCGTGGAAAGGACCGCATTCGCGAGCACCCGCACCGAGTGGCGTTTCCAATGAGCCGTGGAAAACGCCGCAACAAACACGAATACGATGCCCGCCAATCCGTGGGCGTACAGGCCCCGCAGAGCATCCGAGAGCGGATCTTTGATTCCCGTGAATAAAACCACCGGCTCGGGAAAGCCGGCGAGCTCAAAGTCGGTGATCGCGGCCGCCAGGGGCACAATCAAAAAAAAGGTCCCCGTCCAAACAGCGGCGAGCACCGCCAAAAGGACGCCGTGACGGAGCTTTAAACGACGCTGGGGACGACTGCGGAAGAACGCGATTGCCGCCAGGAGTCCGAGGAGCCCCAGCGCCATCCGAGAGCCGATTTTGAGGTCGTTTCTAAGCCACGCCGCCTGGGCCCGATCCCGACGAATCGTCGCCGGAAGGGCCAAGTCCAGGGCGGGACACAGCTCAAGCGCGGTCTCGTAGGAGCTTTGGGCATCGTAAAAGCGCTCGAGTCCCATCTTCTGTTCGGCGAGATAAAATTGAGCAAAGGCGAGCCGGGTTCGCTCGAGCTGACCGGCGATCAGCCCTTCGAGGTTTTCGATTCGCGCCAGGACGACGGTCGCATCTTGCGTTTTGGCCCGCGAGTCCGCAATGACCTTGTCCGCGGCCGCGAAGCGAAGGGATTCGCTGCGGAGCTCTTTGAGGCGAGCCTTTGCCGCTTCCAAACCCGAGTGTTTGGCCGGGAGGGCGAGCGAAACGATCCGCGCGAGCTCGCGTTGCTCTCGTTCTATGTCGCAGGCTTCATGTCTATAAAATTGGGAAAGAGCGCCTCGGGCCGCAGCGATCGCAGCCGGATCGTCGCCAGCTTCTCGAACATTTTCGACGAGCTCCTTGTGCCGTGTTTGATGCGTGTTCAAGGGTTTCGAGTTTCCATGGATGTGTTGAGGGAGTAAAAACGCGGAGCATGCGAGCAACAACGCGACAATCACAGGTGGCTGGTGGGGTCTAACCTCCGCGATGGGGACGACGCCGCCGCGAAGGGCGGGGTCAGGCCAGAGCGGATCCGGACCGGATGGACGCGGTCTAGTCATCATCCGTTTTGCTCTTGTCCGGCTCGCGAGCTTCCCGATCGCTATTGGATTGTTGGCCGAAGGGTCGCAGCGTGCCGTTCATGACAGCAGCGCTGATCGCGCCGGCCACAGCTCCGAACGCCACGGTCATCCAGAGCAAAGCGGTCGGCATGGCGAAGACGATTGTCCCGATGGAGCTGGAGTTGGGATTGTAGCCTTCTTTGATCCGCAGGATCCGGCCTCGGGCCGGTTGATTTTCCGCGAGGAGGCCGCCTGCAGAGTTCATCTTTTTAGGAGGATTCGTATTCAAAGCAGCACCTGCATCCAAAAACGAAGTCTCCCCGATCACTGTGAAAGAAACGAGAAGGAGCTGTGTCACTCGTGTGAACTCACCCCTGGTTTTTTTAAAGCAGACTGCGGCGGGGTTCAATCGAAGGTGTCTCTGGAGCGCAGGCGCTTGACGTTTCCCCGGCGCCGCTTCTCTTCGAGCCTGCGGCGCTTGGACGCGCGGGACGCCTTGGTGGGGATCCTCTTTTTCGGGGACGAGAGCGCTTTTCGCACGAGCTCGACCAGCCTGTCGGCGGCGATCTGGCGATTGCGGTGCTGGCTGCGCTCTGAGTCGACGCTCAACTGCAAAAGACCATCCGCGCTGATACGTCCCGACAGGCGCGTGAGCACCCTGCTGCGCTGCTCTTCAGTCAACGCGGCCGTGCTCGGGACGTGCCAGTGGAGGGTCACACGGGAGCTGGTGGTGTTGACGTGCTGCCCGCCAGGTCCTCCCGATCGGCTGGCCGTAAACCAGATCTCGTGTTCGGGGATGGTTACGTCATATCTGACTTGCAGCCCGCCGTTCATGGAGGTGAGGTAACACGTGGAGTGCCGGAGGGTCCACAAAGCGGTGATTTGGGTGTCGTTTGAGGCGGGGGCCGATTCTGATAGTCTATGTGAAACTCGAACCTGAGGATTTAAAACCTGGGCCATGAGCGTCGCCAAAACACACAGTAAGACATCGTCACCTTCGGCTGGGGCAGACCTGCACAAGAAGTTCGGGACTTTTTTAGGGGTCTACACACCGAGCGTTTTGACCATCCTCGGCGTCATGATGTACCTGCGTTTCGGCTGGGTGGTCGGGAACCTGGGGCTCATCTTGACGATGGTTTTAGTCGTTCTGGCCAGCAGCATCACGTTCGTGACCGGGCTGTCAGCGTCGGCCATCGCGACCAATATGCGCGTGGGCGTGGGGGGAGAGTATTACATGGTCTCCCGCAGCCTCGGGCTCGAGCTCGGGGGCTCCATCGGGATCCCTTTGTACCTGTGTCGCACCTTGAGCCTGACCCTGTACGCCTTCGGTTTTGCCGAGTCTGTGGTGTTTTTGTGGCCGGCTCAGTGGGGCGCTGTGTCGGTGCCGGCGATCGCCGCGGCGACGATCATTCTCACCACGGCGGTGGCCGGAAAGAGCGCCGAGGCGAGCCTCAAGCTGCAGCTCCCCATCATGGCCGCGGTCGGGATGAGCCTAGTGGCCCTGGCCGCGGGGGTGCTGCTCGGAGACACGAAGGCGCCCGAGATGGGGGCCCATTACGAGCGGTCTGCGCCTGAGGGGTTTTGGTATGTCTTCGCCGTGTTTTTTCCCGCGGTGACCGGTTTCGCCGTCGGCATCGGGATGAGCGGCGATTTGGCGGACCCGAAGCGTTCCATCCCCCGAGGAACCATCCTGGCCGTCGTGACGGGGCTCGCGATCTACTTGTTGATTCCGGTGCTCCTCGGCATCACCGACAAGGTCTCCCCCGAGGAGCTCGCGTCGCTGGATCCGGATGCGCCGCCCGTCTGGACCAAGATAGCGCTCTTGGGAGTCTGGCTCATCTACCCGGGGATGTGGGGCGCTATCTTGTCGTCGGCCTTCGGGAGCGCCCTCGGAGGGCCTCGGGTGCTCCAGGCGCTGGCGAGTGACGGCCTCTTGCCGAAGATGCTCGCGCGAACGAGCCGGACGGGCCAGCCCACTATCGCCACCTGGGTGACCGGCGCCATCGCCTTGGCCGCTGTGGCGCTGGGCGACCTCAACGCGGTCGGCCGCTGGGTCACGGTCTTTTTCCTGACGCTCTACGTCACCCTCAATCTCGCGGCCGCGGTGGAGAGTCTCACCGCGGACCCATCCTACCGCCCCACCATTCGCGTTCCCTGGTATGTGTCTTTCGCCGGGAGCGCAGGTGCCATCGCGGTGATGTTTCTCATGAGCCCGCTCGTGTGCGTCATCGCCGTGTCGGCTGAGGTCTTGCTGTACATCTATCTGCGGCGCAGGCGGCGGATATCCGAGGAGACCTGGGGGGATGCTCGGGCCGGGATGTGGATCGCGGTGACCCGCTACGCGCTTTTGCGCTTGCGGAATTTAAGCGCCAAGGCCCGCAACTGGCGCCCCCAGATTCTTCTTTTCAGCGGTGACCCCACGGGCCACATCGGCCTTTGCCGTATGGCGGCGTGGCTCAACCAGAGCCGGGGCATCGTCACGGTGCGACAGGTCGTCGAAGGACACCTCGCGGACATAGATTTCGACATCGGCGCGCGGCGCAAGGAGATCGACGACGCCCTAGCCGCCCAGGGGATTGTCAGTTTCAATCACGTGGACGTGGTCCCCGACCTGGAAGGCGGCCTCATCGATGTGGCCCAGGCCAACGGGTTCGCCGGGCTCCAGTCGAACACCTTGATGTTCGGCTGGCCCTCGAGCCTCGATGGCCTCGCCCGGGTGCTCCGGGTGATGCGGTCGGTGAGCAGGATTCAAAAAAACACCCTCATCGCCCGATTGCCCGCGAGCGGTGAGCCCGCCGAAAAACAGCGCATCGATGTGTGGTGGCGCGGCAAGCAGCGCAACGGGGACCTCATGCTGCTGTTCGCTCACCTGGTGAGTCGCAACCCCCAGTGGCTGCAGTCCAAGATCGTGGTCCGTACGATTGTCGACTCGGAGCCCGACCG
>JAABTR010000305.1 GCA_011389755.1 Deltaproteobacteria bacterium
CTCAGCTTGGCGGCCACCCCTTCCACGTTTTTACGCAGCGACGGCCAGGCCCCCACATTCATCAGCGGCGGGACGTATTCGTCGTCCAAGACAGCGCCTTCCATGTTGGGAGCCGGCTTGATCCGCGCCAGGGGCAAAAGCTGAAAACCCTGCGCGTCTTCCCCTTCGAAGAGCAATCGGCCCCGAATGCGCCTCACCTGGATGGTGCGCTCCGAGATCCCGGTGTTCTCATCGGTCAGATCGATGTCGTGGGCTCGAAAGCGAAAACGCGCCCCCTCTCCGTCCCGCTTATCGTCCAGGAGATTCGGACCGTCGCGCTCGTAGTCGGGGATGCCCAGGTACACCTTGACCCGCTGCTGGGGATCGGTCATCACGCCTTCGAAGGAGCGGGAGGGGACCTCGATGTTCCCCGGGAAATACAAAATATCCCTCGAGGGGGCCACCGCCCGAAGGCTGTGAACGGTGAACTGATAAGACGACAAAAGGTTGGTATCGATCTCGATCTGCTCGAGCCCCCATGGGAAAGGCGGCGCCGCGTTCATCAGCATCTTGTCGACGCCGTCGCGGTAGTTGTCGGCCTGCTGCATGTGCTGGGGAGCCAGAAACATCCCCTCTTTCCACAAAGGACTGCCAAGAAGACGTGCTGTCATTCGAACCTCGATCCCATCTTTATGCACTTTCGTGTGCTGCGCCCCCAACAATCGCCCCCTTTCAGGGCATTGACAAGGGCATTTCCCTGCAAGTACTTCGCAAACCCCATCTCCTCAGCTGCTCGGCAAAAAGACAGTGGACGCGCAGATCGTTTTCCATGTTCGGCGCGTCGCGGCTCTCCTCTTCCACGACGAACCAGCGCCCCGATTCACTTCGCGACAGTTTCATGCGGTAGTGCATCGCGTAAACCGCGCTCAGGTAACTGTTTTTGTTTCCACGGGCGGGGACCAGCCGATCCCACAGCTGAAAGGGCCACAGCTTTTCCAGCTGGACGCCCTCGTCCTGCCTTGTCCAGACGATGAGCTTCTTGCCTTCGGCCACCGCGGTGAGCGAGTTGACCAGGTGGACGTAGTCCACGCGGTAGAAGACCAAAAAAGTCTTGTACTCGGCCATCAACCAAAAGTTGCGGCCCACAGCCGGGGAGCCTCCATGCCACTTGGGAAACAGCTCGTCGAGGACCTCGAAATGCGGCACCTTGTGGGGATCCTTTTTGCCGAAGGAATACGCGCCGGAGAGCCTTTCCTCTATCAAGGCGATGATCTCGTCGCGGGCCTGGGCCCTCGGATCATCGGCTCTGGCAGTCAAGGTCGCCGATAACGCAAGGACCGCGAACCCAACCGGCAGCTTCGCTCTCCCCGCTATCGCTTTTAAAAAGACTGTCATAAAGCAGCTTCGACTCTTTTGTCGCCCAACCAAGACTCGATCATCGCAAAGAAGCCCATTGCATCAGAAGCTGCCCGAGACCGCCGCGCCGATCCCGGCCGGAGACACCACAGGAGCGACGCGAACCATTTTGTAATCCTCCTCGTCTTGTGTGCCCTCTGCGAAAAACAAAATGGTGCCCAGCATCAAGGTCGTCGCCGACGCGGCGATGAGGACGTTCGTGGCCGTCCCGAGGTTTTTTGTGCTGTCCACCTTGTCCCTATAAGAAGCGCCGCAGGTGTTGTCCGGGCAGCGCTCCTTAAGCCAATTGGTATTTCTCACGTTGATACCGCCCGTGACGATGGCGGCAATCCCAGCGGCGCCGCCCACGCCGTAGGCCACCCAGGTCCAGATGCGTCTCTTCTCGGGTTCCTTGTGGGACGAGGCCTCATCTTGCGCGAATTTGTTATCGGTGCCCCCGATCTGAGCATCTGCTTCGATGGCTCGGACCAACGTGAAGCTCACCGCGAGGGGCTGCTCACCGCCCGGCTCGAGGATCACCGTGCGCGTCTCATCTTGATAGAGCTTGGCAAAAACCTGGATTTGATGCTCTCCGGGGCCCACGAGCAGAGGCTCTTCGAGGGGACTCTCACCCCGGGGCTCACCGTCGACCTGGATGGTCGCGCCGTCGACGTTGACGTGAATCGCGAGCTTGACCGCGCTTTTCTCGAGCTTTAGCTCGAGCTTGGCGATCTCCTTTTGCCATCCTTTGTCGAGCTCCTGATAAAACTCTATCTTCAGCTTGTTGATGGTCTCGAGCGCTTCTTGGTAGCGCTGCAAGGCGAGATAACAGTTGGCCAGGTTGAAGTAGCCGTTTTTCGTGGGGTACAAGGCGACCGAGGACTCGAACTCCTTGGCCGCCGAGCCGTAGCTCTCGGTGTCCAAAAGCATGAGCCCCGCTTGAAAGTGCTTCTTGGCGCGCTCCTTGTCCGCGTCGTCGTCGCAGCGCGCGGGACGCGCGGCGCACAGGGCACCTAAAAGCAAAATAGCGCTGCTGACTAACAAAAGTTGGCGACTCATAACATCCCTCACAAAGGCATTCGCCGCTTTGACCGCGGCTCGAAGGTCAGATGACGAAAGTTGACAACGCTCTATTCGAACTCGCTGCCAAACTTGGTCCCCTTTTTTCCCTTCATAAATTTAGGCCTATCCTGCCGCGGTTTCTTTTTTTTCTTCACGGGCTCGGCTTTGCGATCATCGCCCCCAGCCTGTGGCGCCGAAACCGCGTCTTCGCCTTCGAAGGCCTCTTCGCCACCATCTGAGGCCGAGTCCTCTTGGCCCGCGGGAGACTCCTGACTCATCTCGACCCGAACGACCTGATCCTCCACGGGCACCAGCGAGGTGATGAAGTCCTCGTATCCGGCCGCCTCGACCTTGAGCGGAACGATGACCTCCTTGAGCGTCACCCGGAAAGGGTTCATCGGGACCCGCGCGCCGTCATAATAAATCACCGCGCCCAGCGGCAGTCCCTGGACCTCGATCTGCACCTCGGAGGCCTGCTGCTGCGACGGCTCACCTGCCTGGAGATCTGCGGCCGCCATCGCGGCGGAATTTTGGGATTGGGCGGCTGCGGCCCCAGACGCCGGAGCCTGCGGCGCTGTCTTCGCGACGGGCTGCTCCCCCCCGGTCGAAAACACCAGCACCAAAAGCAAGCCGACCAGCGCCGCCCCGACGCCGACGCCGGCCTTTCCGAGCGGGGTGGACCACACCTTCTGCCACAGCGCCGAGGCCGAACCGCCGCGCCTGTTCTGGGTCGAAGCCGGCGCAGCGACGTCGCCCCCGTCCCAGGTGGCGTTCTCCCCTGCCACGGCGCCGCCGTGGGCGAAGAGCCGGGCTAGTCCCTCGCGGCGCACCCCGAAAGCGCCCAAGGCGCGCAGCTGCTCGAGCAGCTGGCTGACAGATTGGGGCCGCGCCGCGGGATCCTTGCGCAGGGCGGCCATGACCAAGCCGGCGGCTTCCTGGGGGAACCCGGGATAAACCGCCTTGGGATCCTTGGGCTCCTGGGTCATCTTGGCCATGATCTTTTCCTGGTACGTCTTGGCCGCGTAGGGGAGCTGCCCGGTGAGCAGCTCGTAGAGAATGACCCCGAGCGAGTAGATGTCCGTGCGCTTGTCCACGTCTTTGGCGCCGCGCACCTGCTCTGGAGAGATGTAGTCCGGTGTCCCCAGCATGACGCCGCCCACGGTGAGGCCCCCCGGCTCGAGGTTGTCGGTGAATTTCGACAGACCGAAGTCGAGCAGCTTTATGATGGGCGGCCCGTCCGGGCGGTTGACCAAAAAGATCTTCTTGGGTTGGATATCCCGGTGGATGACGCCCTTGGCGTGGATGGCCTGCACGGATTGGATGATCGGCTCCATGACGGCGCAGACGGCGGGCAGACCGATGGGCCCCACGCGCTGCATCATCTGCGAGAGGGTCTCACCTTCGAGAAATTCCATGACGAGGTAGGGATCGCCGCGCTCCGACAGACCGACATCTATGACCTTGATGATGTTCTCGTGGACGATCTCGGCCGCCGCGCGCGCCTCTCGGAAAAAGCGCTTCACCGCGACCTCTCTGTCGGGAAGATCGCTGTGCAAAAACTTCACCGCGACGAAGGTGCCGGCGGCTAAATGCTGTCCTCGATAGACTGCCCCCATCCCGCCTTTGCCGATGAGGCCGAGTATCTGGTACTGCTCATCGATGACCGAACCCGTGTAATCGAAATCGTCATCCATCATGAATCCAAGTTCCGTTGACTGTTTCCAAAACTAAAGCCTTACGAATCACACCGAATCTCGGTTACTGCTCAGTTTTATCAACACGAGAAACATCCTGACCGGGAACCAGGGCAAGCCTTCGATTTCCACACTTTCTATATTTCCGTCGCCGACACGCCCCTGTGCACGCGTAATGTGCTGTAATTAAAAAAGAAAACCCTCAAAGACACAGGAAAGATACACGAACAACCTCTACTTGTCGAGATTAAAAAGGGGAATACCCGAGGCCGCAGCGAGGCGTCTAAGACAAACAATATTGTTTGTTTTTATAAAGTTACACACAAAAACGGCGCCGCCTCGGCGGGATCTCGGACCAAAGTCCTCGTTTTTTCCTCGGGATCGAAGCGTCCTCGTACTAGAATGACGCCTTACTCGCGACAGGAGGAGGCAAGCCAGCGATGATCTGTCCGACGTGCGGTGATAGGAATTCCAAAAATTTCTTGTTTTGCACGAACTGCGGAACCGAGCTCGTCCCGCCCGACGCCGATGTGATGTCTCCCCCGCACCGGCCCGCGCCCGCCTTCGAGGCGCCCGGTTCGATCACCGGGCACGGCGGTTCGCCCTCGCCGCAGAGCCCAGTCGATGTGGCGCCGCCTCCGGGCCCCTTGCCCGAACGCGGCGCTCACGCCGAGCCCTTTCAGCACGCGGCGAGCGCCCCCTTCCCCGGAGACCTCCCCGAAGAGGCCGGCGATGATTTCCCCCTGCCGAGCGCACCGGCTCCGGCGCCGTTCCCGGATGACATCCCAGGCGAAGAAGTGGTCACCCCCTCACCCGCGGGGGAAAGCACCCCTGTGGCGCCTTTTCCAGATGAGCTCCCCGAAGAGGCCAGCGATGATTTCCCCCTGCCGAGCGCACCGGCTCCAGCGCCGTTTCCAGGTGACATCCCAGGCGAAGAGGAGGTCGCCCCCTCACCCGCGGCGGGCAACACCCTTCCAGCCCCGTTTCCAGGTGACATCGCCCAGCAGCAGGCCGACACCGCCAAGCTGCCGAGGCTAGAAGCGGAGGGGGCTCGAGGCGCTTCGCAGCCCCAAGCGCCTCCGACCGCGCGAAGCGGATCCTCGACGATCCCGATGCCGAACCTCGACGCCATCGCGGCCGCACCTTCTTTTGAGGCCGGCGTCTCCACGTCGCGCAAAGCCACATCCGTGGTTCCTCCCATGGCGAGGCCGTTCGTCCCCAAGGCGCCCGTGGTGGCTGCGGCCCGAACCACCTGCGACATGTGCGGTGCGCGAATCGACGCCGGCCAGGCGCGCTGCGCGCAGTGCGGGATCGGCATCACGTCGTCCCGATCCGCCGGGGCCCAGCAAGAAGGAGCAGAGGCTCGGCTCGTCCACATCGAGAGCGACGGCAGAGCCGAGGGCGCCTACTCCATCGGCGGTGACGAGACGCTGTTCCACTGCGCGTCCGGGCAGCCGTGCGACAAAGGGGCCTACAGCCCGGATTTGACGGCCACCTTTAGACACCAAGCCGATTCGATCACCATCACGGCGCCGGCCTCCATGCCGGGCGTTTTCATGCGCATGACGCCCGAGCAGCCGATAAAATTGGAGCCGGGCGGTCACTTCAAGGTCGGCCAACAGCTCCTGACCTTCACTCCCAGCCCCACCGCGTCTGTGGCGTCGTGGGGGACAATCTCGAACATCCGGGCAGGGAGAGTCGCGCAGACCCACGTGCTCACGGGTGACGGCGCGGTGCTCGGCCGGGAGCAAGCCGACTTCGTCTTTCCGGACGACCCCTTCGCGTCCTCGGCTCACCTGCGCATCTACGCGCAAGACGCCGGGGTCTACATCGTCGATCTCGGCAGCACCAACGGGAGCTACGTAAAAATAGAAGGAGCGCACCCCGTCGCCCCCGGCGCGGTGATGCTCATTGGCCCCCGGCTCTATCGACTCGACGCCTAGGGCTTATCGGGAAAAAACGACATCTCATGGGATTTTGCGTCTTGGAAAAATCGTGCAAATTCTTCTCTCGAAGTGCTATGAAATCTCTCTTTCGAAGATAAGCATTTGTTTTTGTTTGGAGGATCGTCAATGCTCAAAAGACTTTTCATCGGCGCCGTCCTTTTCGGTTGCCTCACGCTCGCGACGCAAGAGGGGCACGGCTATGTGCGCAAGGGACTGTATCGGCTCGGTTTTGACAGCAGCGTCTTTCGTTTCGGGCTCGTGAACCTCTCCTTCGAAAATGCAAAAGACGACAGCTTACGCGCCTTCACCGTCGGCGCCGGCATGGCGAGCACCGGACTTTTGCTGGGAGTCACCGTCAAAAACGGGCTGGTCCTCGGCGCCCGCCTCAACTTCGGCCTGTCCGGCCAAGAAGAGCTCCTGAGCGACGAGCACTATTTCTCCTGGGGGGTCTCGCCCTTTTTGGAGTATGTGTTTCTCGACCGGGTCGTGCGCCCTTTTTTGAGCGTGGCGCTGGGCGCCCAAGGAGCTAGCAGCTACGCCGACGACGACTCGCTGTGGTGGGGCTTTCGCTTCGGCGGCGGCGGCGGCATCCACTTCTTCATGCACCAAAGCGTCTCAGTCGATCTCGCCTTGGACGTGGGCTACACGCTGGGAAAAGGACGCCAGTTCGACGCCGACTTCCAGCACTGGCAGCTGTCCACCTCCGTGCTGCTGGGCACCTCGGGCTGGTTCTAAGGGCGACGTCCCTCATCCCCTCCGGCTGACCGGTTACGCTGTTTCACCTTAAGTAAAAAGATGAATCGGCCGATCTATTTGATGGGAGACCAACAATGACAAAAAACAATATATGTAAAAAAATTCACAACACCAGCAAGAGACATCGCCTGAACTCCTTGATGGGTGCCGCGCTCCTATCGATATTGATCCTGAGCCTTTCTTGCGCCGATCAGGCCAGTGAGGCAGTCGAAACCTCTACGACAAACACAGACGAGGGTGGATCGGACATCGGCACCGACAGCCATCTCGATTCCGTCTCCGACGCCGATACCCAGACCGATACCGGCGAAGATACCGTCATCGACACCGGCACCGAAGAGGAAGGCGCCATCATCACAGCGAGTGGAGAAAACGTCGAGGATGGGGAGACCAAGGAGATGGCGTTCGACGGTGATGACACGACCAAGTGGCTCACCTTCGAAAACGCAGGATGGATCCAATACGATTTTGCCAAAGAGACGTCCAAAATCGTCTCGGGGTACAGCATCACGTCGGCCAACGACTTTCCGGGCAGAGATCCCAAAGACTGGTCTCTCAAGGGCTCTGACGACGGCATCAGCTGGACGGTGCTGGACGAACGGACAAACGAATGTTTTACGGACAGGCTCCAGACAAGAGTTTTCCGGGTCAACAACGAAACCGCCTACAAGATGTATCGGCTGGACGTCTCCGCAATAAGAGACCCGGCAGCGGGAATGTTACAAATCGCCGAGATCGAGCTGCTCGAAGACGGCAGCGCCGGAATCGAACCCGGTGCACAGGGCAGCTGCGCCGATTCTTTTAAATTCGTCGTGGTCGGCGACAGTCGTGACGGCGAAAACGGCGTCAACACCGAGGTCTGGGCGCACCTGGTCTACGCTATCCTCGCCGAGAGAGCCGAATTTGTTTTGTTCACCGGTGATCTCACCGAGACCGGCTCCCAATCCGAGCTCGAACAGTGGATCGAGATAGCACAGCCTCTTTACGATGCGGGCATCGGCGTCTACCCAGTTCGCGGCGATCACGACTCGAACCTCGCCGCGTGGAACGCCGCTTTCTCCGGCCCCTACCTGCTGCCTCAAAGCGGCCCGAAGGAGGAGAAAAACCTCACCTACTCAAAAAAATACAAAAACCTGCTCTTCGTCGGCATCGACAACTACTGCGACCCAAAAAAAGAAGTCAATCAGCGGTGGCTGGACACGCAGCTCGAAAAAAACACCCTCCCCCACGTTTTCGTGTTCGGCCACGAACCGGCTTTTGCGGCGTCTGCCTCCGACACACTGGACGAGCACCCTCACGATAGAGATGTCTTTTGGCAGAGCCTAGAGGCCGCGGGCGCGCGCACCTACTTTTCGAGCCACGACTGCTTCTATGACCACGCCCGGATTGACGACGGCGATGGCGACGGCGCCGACGACATCCACCAATTCATCGCGGGAACAGCTGGTGCTCCCTTGTGCGAATTCGGCGGAAACTACACGGGAAAAAATGGCGGCTACATCCCCATCCAGCAACATCATTCGGAGCATTACGGATATATCTTGGCTCAAATCGACGGGCTAGCGGCCCAGCTGACGTTCAAAGAGCGCGACAATAATTCCTATTGGGCCACGGGCACCTTCACCTACTTCGCTGAGTAGCCACTTGAGCTAAAGGATGCTCAGTGCGGTCAGCAGCTGTATCGCACCGACAAATGTCAGCAAGGTCGCCGCGGCCGTCTGGGTTTTGCCGGGCATGCGCGCGTACATAATCCCGCCGACGATGGCCAGGGTCGCGCCGAGGACGAGCATCGTGTTGACACCGGGCAGGGACAACCGGGCAACCCTAAACACAATGAGGGCCTCCCAAACGCTTGCGACAACAGCAATTATGGGAAGTATTTTTTCACTCAATCGCCCCGGTTGAAACACCAGCAACAAGATAGCGGAAATGACAGCCGTGATGACAAACAGTTTGGTCATGCTCATTGATCTCTCCCTTTTTTAGGGCGAAAGCCATTTTGGGGAACGCTCAATGATTAAGAACCGTTTTTTACCGTCGTCAAGCCAAGGACGAGCTTTGTGAGCGGTTCTTTCTTGGCGCTGACATGCTGCTACCGCCGCGAATCAGAACGACACCGCCATCTGGGCGGTCAGGCTTTGAAATTGCCCGCCGAACAGAGCGAGCTCGGGCTCCATGACCGCGAATTCAACCTTGAGGGTCACGAAGGCAGAGGGTTTCACGTTCATCCCCACAGCGACGTTCTCCATCCAGGCATGGGGGAGGGTGTCATCGTGGCGACTGAGCTCATAGAACCCATACGGGATAATTTTCGTGTCTTTGAGCCATCTCTTCAGTGGCAGCTCGTATGCGAGCAGGACATAGACGCCGGTCCCCACGTTGCTCGCCCGGTACAAGTCGGTGCCGCCGAGCGAGACGTCCCCGGCTAGGAGAGCTTCGTTTGGGAGACGCGGCGTCGTGTTCGAGTAGTCCCACCGCGTCCATATGTACTCCGATTGCAGGCGGAGCCCGTGCCATTCGACGAGCAGGTCGGCCGAGACGATGAGCTCATCCATCGACCGGACCTTGACCACATCCACCTGCAGCGGTGTTTTCATGTCGTCTTTGGCGAGCTTGCCCTCGTCTGTGGTGTAGATGTTCACGACCTTCTTGATGTCGGTGTACTTGCCGTACATCCCGTAACCGCCAAGGGAGATCCTGAAATCAGGTGAGCTGTAGGTGCCCCTGAGCCGCAAGCCCACAGCCTTGTTGGCGTCCAGGTCGTGCACCTGCTCGATGGGACCGTGGCCGTTGGAGACCGTGACCGCGTAATCGATAAACGCGTCGCTGCGCCCCAGGAACA
>JAABTR010000306.1 GCA_011389755.1 Deltaproteobacteria bacterium
GCACCTGCTCGATGGGACCGTGGCCGTTGGAGACCGTGACCGCGTAATCGATAAACGCGTCGCTGCGCCCCAGGAACAGACGGCCGAACACCTGCAGTCCCGTCTGGGCAAGCGGCACCATCTCCCGCAGCTGCATGTAAGGAGGCCGCACGGGGATGATCTGATTCGAGTTGTGCTCCACGTTCCAGATGCCGTAGGGCGTCAAGAAGCGACCGGCGATGATCTTGAACCAGTCCTTGGGCGCGTACGTCAGATGGATCCGCTCTATCATGATGCCGCCCTGGCGGAAGAACATGGTGGTGAAGCGGTCCTGCACCTCTGTTGTGTGCCGTTTGTACTCACCTCTGGCCGACGACTCTTCCCAGGCGCCTTGTTCGTTTTGCTCGAAAAGATGGTATTCGTACTCGAGCTCGTTGCCATGCGGCAAGAACGAGAGCCTAAGCTCCAACATGGCGCTCAGGGTCTTGGTCATCTGGCTCTTAAAATAGATATTGCTGTTGGTGATCAAAAACGAGGGGCTCGGGAAAATGTACAACCCGGTCGGGCTCGTCTTGTTGACGAACCAGTGATTGTACGTCAAATCGAAGAAGCCTGAGAACTGTAAGAAATCGGACGGGGCGGTCTCGGCGACCTCTTTTTCGAGCAGGGCCATGTCCCTCTCGAAGACAAGATCATCGATTCGTTCGTTCGTCTCCTCGATTTCGGCCCTGCTCGCCTTGGCCTCTTCCGCCTCTGCCAGGCGCTGCTCGAGGTACTCGATCTTAGCCTCGAGGTCACTCGGCGTTTCGATAGACTCCTCGGTAGGCGGCGCGGCCTGCTCCTGCGCGTAAAGCGGCACGGCCCACAGCACCGAAAACCCAAGCAATATCAGGGTCAAATTTTTCATCTCATCCATCGCCTTTGCAGCTGCCGAGTCCAGGCTTTCGAGTGACACATGGAAAGGACCATGGGGGTCTCGGGCTCGGGCTATCTCTTTGAAATCACGAGGACGACCTTGGCTACATTTTGTTTGAGGTCTCTTCTGTAGACATAGGACAAAGCCCCCTTGATGCTGAAGACCGCTCGCAAGGACGACTTGAACTCGGTCGGCGGCGTCTTTCCGTGAACGATCTTCTGATTTTGCCAGTAGCGCTGCTCCTCATCCGAGGTCATCTCGAGCACACGCTCTCTA
>JAABTR010000307.1 GCA_011389755.1 Deltaproteobacteria bacterium
CGACCCTCTGGCAGTCAAGCAGGCGATTTGCTGATCTTGGTATTACATCGTACCGACGACGATTTGCCTCTGTATGTCGACGGATGGACGCGCGTGGCCGAATGTTTCAAAAAGGACAATTACTACGATTGCTCTACAGAAAAGGACTGCACCAGCTGGCACAATTCCGATTTCTGCGGAAGCTTTGGTGGGCATGGGGGTCATGACCTGGCCCAAGCTGTCTTCTACAGAAAAGTGGGCTCGGGCGAGCCGAGCTCTTACACATTTGACCTGAACAGAGATTCTAGCGGTCACCCTGGCTGGGCAATACTAACAGCTTTGCGAGGCGCGGCCACGAGCAATCCCGTTCGGGATTGGTCATACAAGGGATGCGACGGCAGTCGTAACAGCCTATTCCCTTCGGTATACGGCAAAAGCGGCGACATGGTCCTCTTGTCACAGTCTTTCGACGATGCTGTTTCGCAGTCGAGATTCGGGGCCCCCAGCGGAACGAGCACCTTGGGATATGTAAGCCAAAGTGATGAAGCTGGTTTTCTCTTTGGGGGAACTCTCGGCGCCACCGGAGAGACGGGGAAAATGAGAACAAAAGGAGACGGCGCCTCGAGCTGCAAAGATGCGCTAGTTTCGTTGACGATAAAACCCCAGTAAGCGTAGTTGACGTTCTTGTCCACCTCGGTTCGATATATCTGGCTGTTCGCGGCGATGAAGTCGAGGGAGAACCGCTCGTCCGTGCTCACCGAATCGCACGCGGTCGCCTTGATGAAGGCATCGCCGTAGACGAGCTCGAACACTTTCACGACACACGACTCCTTTGTCACGTCTCGCCCGCGACAAGCCCATTTTTTTGCATAGCAATCCGAACACGTCGTAGAAAGATGGTCAATGAATTATCGAACTCGCTGCATATATAGACAGCAAGCCGCCGGCTTTACTGGGAAAAAGATTTGGATATTCACCTCTTTTAGGAAAAAAGATTCACAATCTCATATGTGTTGCATCAACAAACCGGCAACATATTTATTATGTTGGCTTTTGCTTCGAATGTGATTAAGGTGTGGGTGTTACAGCAGCAGCGAAGGGATGAGCCACCGGCCGAAGTGCCTATCGGCCAACACCGCGGATTTCCGCTCGCCCCTTCCGAAGATGACGCGAACCTATCGAAGCTTTTGCGCCCCTGCAGGCCAAAGAGAACAGACGCCATCGTTATCCGCTCTCACCGTAGCCCGCAACAAAAGGTAAGCTTGGTGATCGACTCGAGAGACGTAAGGAGGCTAGGTGACTCAGAAAAAAGACAAAGACGAGGACAAGGACAACCAGGCATCCGAGCCAGCGCCTGACAAATCGGAGGAGCTCGGCGAATCGCCCGCCGCCGGCAGCAAGGCCGAACAAGGATTTCCCATCGTAGGCATCGGGGCTTCTGCCGGAGGGCTGCGCGCGTTTCAAGACTTCTTCTCCTCCATACCGGCCGGCACGGCGACGGGCATGGCCTTCGTGCTCGTGCAGCACCTGGCGCCGGACCAGAAGAGCCTCCTGGTCGATTTGATCGGGCGCCAGACCCACATGGAGGTCTTACAGGTCGAGGATAACGTAAAAGTGCGCAGGGAGTGCGTCTACGTCATTCCGCCGGGTCGAGATATCGCGCTAAAAGAGGGCGCCTTGCACCTGTCGAAACCGACGGCGAAAAGAGGGCTCCGGCTCCCGGTGGATTTCTTCTTCCGCTCGTTGGCGAACGACCAGCACGAGCGAGCGATCTGTATCGTCCTGTCCGGCACCGGCAGCGACGGCACACTCGGGCTCAGAGAGATCAAGGGGCAAGGTGGCCTGGTCATCGCGCAGCTACCCGAATCCTGCGAATACGACGGCATGCCCCGCAGCGCTATCGCGACCGGCCTCGTCGACTACACTGCGTCACCGGAGGACATGCCTGCCAGGCTCGCCGACTTCGCGCAGCACGCCTTCGGCAGCGCGGCTACCGACATGCTCGCGCCGGCAACCGAGGGCGCCGACATCGTCGAAAAAATCCTCACGCAGCTGCACAAGCAGACCGGTCATGATTTTTCCGAATACAAGCGCAACACCATCGTGCGCCGGGTCCAGCGCCGGATGGCGCTTCACCGAATCGGGCGCCCGAATGACTACCTGCGCTTGATGCACGACAACCCGCAGGAGGTCCAGAGCCTCTTTCACGATCTGCTCATCGGCGTGACCAGCTTCTTCCGTGACGCCGAGTCCTTCGCGGCGCTGCAAGACAAGGTCATCGCTCGGCTCGTCAAAGATAAACCCGCGGGCAGCACCGTGCGCATCTGGGTCTGCGGATGCTCGACGGGCGAGGAGGCTTTTTCCATCGCCATCTTGCTGCAGGAACATTTGGAGAGTGAAAAAAGTCGCCAAAGCGTTCAGATTTTTGCGACGGATATCAACAGCGAAGCCATCGACCAGGCTCGCCGCGCCGTCTTCCCTTCGAGCATCGCGAATGACGTCTCGCCAGAGCGCCTGGCTCGTTTTTTCGAGCAGGACCCCGAGGGCGGGTTCTATCGCATCAAGAAGGCTGTGCGCGACCTCATCATCTTCTCAGTCCACGCTGTCAACAAAGACCCGCCCTTCTCGAGGCTCGATCTGGTCACCTG
>JAABTR010000308.1 GCA_011389755.1 Deltaproteobacteria bacterium
ACTGTGCGCGACCTCATCATCTTCTCAGTCCACGCTGTCAACAAAGACCCGCCCTTCTCGAGGCTCGATCTGGTCACCTGCCGCAACCTGCTCATCTACCTGAACCCGGACCTGCAGCAAAGGATCATTCCGCTGTTTCACTACGCCCTGAATCCCGACGGCGTGCTCTTCTTGGGCAGCTCGGAGACCATCGGCGAGTTCACGACGCTGTTTTCCACTCTCGACAGAAAGAACAAGCTGTATGTCCGTCTGCGTGACTCATCCGCCAAGGGCGTGCCGCGGGCGACGACCGGTCTATCGCGGCGCCTGGAGGCGACTTCACCGGCGCGAGCCCATCATGGAGCGAGCCAGACCGGCAACGTCAAGACGCGCATCCGAATGCTCATGGAGCAAGCGCTGCTGCAGCATTTTGCCAAGGCCGCCGTCCTCGTCGACGCACAAGGCGAGATCCTCCATATCTATGGGCACACCGGCAGGTACCTCGAGCCGGCTCCGGGTGCGGCGACGCTCAATGTCCTTCATATGGCGAGGCAGGGGCTGAGAACAGAGCTCACGAATGCGCTGCGCCGCGCGACCGAGGAGAAGAAGCCGGCGACCCGCAGGGGGCTGCGCGTTCTCACTAATGGCGACACGTCGCTCGTCGATCTCACCGTCAAGCCGGTCGCAAAGCGCACCGATGAGCAGCCCCCCCGTGACGTCTACCTGGTGCTCCTCGAGGAGCAACCACCGGCGACGAGCGACTCTCCCGAGGGCGCAACACAGCCCGCCGGTGAAGACCCCGGCTCCCAGGCGGAGGGGGAAAACACCGATGGGCGTGTCGCCGCGCTCGAGCAAGCCCTCCAAGCCAAGGAGGAGCATCTCCAGACGACCATCGAGGAGATGGAGACCTCCAACGAGGAGCTACAATCGGTCAACGAGGAGCTGCAATCCACCAACGAGGAGATGGAAACATCGAGGGAGGAGCTGCAATCGGTCAACGAGGAGCTGGCGACGGTCAACGCCGAGCTCCAGAACAAGGTGTCAGACCTCTCCGTCGCCAACAACGACATGCGCAACCTGCTCGCCGGCTCCGGGGTGGCGACTCTCTTTGTCGACCACCAGCTGCGGATAGCGCGGTTCACTCCCACGACCACCGACGTCATCAACCTGATCGCATCTGACGTCGGCCGCCCCGTAGGGGACATCGTCAACAACCTCCTAAATTACCACAGCTTGGTGGAAGACGTGCAAAAAGTCTTGAACACGCTGGTCCCGCAGGAGACCGATGTTCAGACCCGCGCCGGGGCCTGGTACTCGATGCGGATCCGGCCGTACCGGACGCTCGAGAACGTCATCGAGGGGGCCGTCCTCACCTTCATCGACGTCACGGCGCTCAAGGAGGCGAAGCAGGCCATGGCTGACGCGCGCGACTACGCGGAGGGTATCGTGGCGACCGTCCGCGAGCCGTTGTTGGTGCTCAGCGAGTCTCTGCGCGTCGTGTCAGCCAACAGCTCATTTTATCGCGTCTTCGAGACGTCGGCCGAAGAGACCGAGAATCGACTCCTCTACGATCTGGGGGACGGCCAGTGGGACATCCCCAGCCTCCGAGAGCTGCTCGAGGAGGTCCTCCCCAAACAGACCACGCTCGAGGACTTCGAGGTCACCCATGATTTCCCAGGGATCGGGCGGCGGGCCATGCTGCTCAATGCGCGCCGCATCTCTCGCAATAACGAAAAGGAGAACCTCATCCTGCTAGCCATCGAGGAACAAACCCCGGGTTAGCGATCGGCCGAGCTCGTATCGAAGTCGCTTAAAAAACCATCGGGGAGGGAGAAGGAAATATGACTAACGATAAAAAAAATGCCGATACTGGGATATCAAAGCAGGAGCTTCGGCAGCGGGCGGAGTTGCAGGCGAGCGAAAAGGCGTGGCCCAAGACGGATCACCTCTCACTCGATGAGAGCCAAAAGGTCCTCCACGAGCTCCGGGTGCATCAGATAGAGCTGGAGATGCAAAACGACGAGCTGCGGCGGTCCCAGGTCGTTATCGACACGCTGCGCTCGCGCTACTTCGACCTGTACGATCTCGCACCCGTGGGTTACGTCACCCTGACAGAGCCGGGGCTGATCCTCGAGACCAACTTGCGTTTCTCGAGCCTCGTCGGGGTGCGAAAAGAAGAGCTCATCAAACACCCCTTAAGCCGCTTCATTTTCCCAGACGACCAAGACATCTACTACTTAAGCAGCAAGAAGCTCTTCGCGGCCGGCGAACGACAGACCTTTGAGCTGCGAATGAAAAGGCAGGACGGCGCTCCTTTCTGGGCTCGTTTGGAGGCGACCATGGCCAGCGCAGACGACGGCGAGACCGCGTACTGCCGCCTGACAGCGACGGATATATCCGAACAGCGTGCGCTGCAAGATGAGCTCGCCAAGACGAACCGAATGGCGAGCATGGGCATGCTCGCCGCTGGAATCGCTCACGAAATCAACAACCCTCTGACCGCGCTGCTCTACGACATCGAGACTGTCGCCAAAGATCTGCCGGTGATCGAAGAAGCGGTCAACGAGATGAGCCGCACCCTGCAAGAGCTGCTGGGTGAGAGCGCTCTCACCGATATCGTCGGCAAAGACAGCGCCGAGGTGATCCGAGGGTCGAGCCTCGCGAACCTCAGAAACATGGCCGCGCAGGCCGCGACAGCCACTCATCGCATCCACGAGATCATGAAGGGGCTCACCTCGTTTGCGCGGCCGCAGCAAGACGAGCTGTCGCCTATAGACATCAATGAAGCAGCGCGAAACGCCATCACCGTCGCCTCGAACCAGTTCAAGTATCGCGCCAAACTGATCGTCGACCTGGGCGAGCTCCCCCCGGTGTTGGGCAATGAAGGGCGGCTCTCGCAGGTCTTCGTCAACCTCTTGGTGAACGCCGCCCAGTCCATCACGGACGGCGACCGGGAGAGAAACCGAATCACGGTGCGCACGTGGAGTGAAGGCGACGCCGTGT